>DTSI01000045.1 GCA_012965425.1 Methylococcaceae bacterium | reverse complement strand
ATTCAGCGTTAATCGACAACCCGTCATAAAATCATCCTGATAAAAAACCGGCGCATTGAAACCACGACTGTCATATAAATACTCAACTAAGACCCCAAAATCAGCACCGCTGCTGAAAATATCAAACCAGGTATATTCCAAACCACCGGTTCCTGCAAAATAAGTACGTCCCTGACCTTCCCGTACAATAGACTCAAACTTCCATAGCCAATTCTCATCGGTGAACTGAAGTTCTAGTCCACCTTGATTGATTTGTTCATAATAGGCGGTGAATTGATCGTCGCCATTATTGTTTTTTGTCATTAAAAACCGTGGCGCCCGGCTGGTGCCATGAAAAAAAGACAGTGCAAAGTCCCACTGACTAACCGACCGTGTGTATCTTGCCGCATAAGCAAGATGCCGCTCAATGCCCTTATGTTCATAGTAAGCCTGCTCTGTATTGGCCCGTGGACTCAATCGCAACCGACCTTGAGTACCCGGGAAAACAGCTTCCCTAAAACCGGTCAGTAAAAACAAATCAAGTGTGCCCCCGCTCGGGTCAATTAACGCTAAATTGATCATCGGTTGACCCAGCTTGTCTTCGGTATCTAAATTCTCAACGACATCGGTTTGATTAATAATATCAACCAAATGCTGGGATTCCGTAACACCCCAAAACTCCTTACGAATCCCGATTCTTAATTCCCAACGGTCGGCTGCTTTTAACCAATTCAACTCTCTGATATCAAAATGAGTCCGCCGGTCATCATGTTCCGACCACCTAAAGAACGGCACAAAGACTAGGCTTTCACGGCCATTATCCCACTCGTGGTAAAATTCTGCCTCCACCACTGCGGACAAATAATGGGCACGTTGCTGATTTTCTAAGGGCGACTCCCAAAAACCTAAACTCTCAACGCCGCCATACCCTGAAACCTCCCATGCCAGCAGCGGCTTAAAAGGGAGTACTAACCATAAAAACAAGATTGCCCGCTTATAACACATCATGCTGCTATCATCGGGCCAACTGCCGCCTGTTTTTCTCCTCAACCCATAGGACCCAAAACAAAAAGAACACCCCTTTATAAAACGATTTAGCGCACACGTTTTAATGAATTACGATCAAAATCTCGCTCAGTCAACCCTTGTTTAAACTGATAATTTTTATTAATTAACACGGTACTCTTCCCGGTCTGATGATTGGTCATCACCATTTTACCCGCCCGCCAGAATTGCTCTAAATATTGTTGATAGCCTTGATAAATTAAGGTTTTAAGCAACGCATTCTTACGGTCATAATAATCGACCTTGACCGGAATATAACGTCTATCATCAATCCATACCTGTTCACGGGTATAGCCTGAAAAAGGATATTGCGGAATAAACTCAATCACAAAACACGATCGCCCCCGGAAGACTTCTTGGCGAATAAACTGATAGTTAAACTTTGGAATTTCAAATGATGTTAAATCCTCAAACGCATATTCACTGCCTAAAAAAGGCCCCGACTTATTGCTCGATGAAATACGCTTCACCCGTTTCAGTGCTGGCAGGTATAACCATTGTTCATCGGCCTCTAGAGGGTGAGTAAAACTCAAAAAAGCAGTTCCTTTAATATCCCGTGGCCGGTCAAAAACTGTTAAACTTTTATCACCGTCGCCCACAACCTCCAAAGTCTTCATGGACAGGCTACGAAAGCTTTCATCACCGGATTTGTTTCTCAGGATCATCTCCATATCCATTTGCACATTTTCAAAACCGGCATCACGTCTATCCACCTCTGTGATGATTTTTAACCCACGGGCATTCGAATCCACATCTGCGCTCACCTCCGGGGTAACCCCTAACAAGATGAGTATTATTAATAATTGTTTTATCATTTATCCATTCGCATTAATAAAGGCGGTAACAACAACAAATCCATAATCAAGGCCACGGCAATAGTCATTGCGGTCATAAACCCCATTGTTGAATTCATCGTAAAGTGTGACAGTGTTAATATAAAAAAACCACTGACGAGTACGACTGACGTGATCCATAAAGCAACACCCACCGTTGAGAAAGCATAACGCACAGCCGCCTCAGGTGTCATCTGTTGTTCTTGTCTTGCTAGACGATACTTACTGATAAAGTGAACCGTATCATCAACTACAATCCCTAAGGTTAGCCCGGTTACCACCGACAATCCTAAGCCGATTCTGCCATCAATAAAATACCACAACCCAAAAGCCATCCCTGCCGGGATCAAATTAGGCACTAAACTCACCAACCCTAACCAAAATGATTTAAACGCAACCATTAAAATTATTGAGATCAAAATTAATGCACAAAAAGTACCCATCATCATGCGAATAATATTACGCTTACCAATGTGTGAAAACATTAACGTTGGACTGGTTGCTTCAACATTGAGCGTCGGTAAATTACCAGCCACCCATTGCTGAGTTCGCTGTTCAAAGGCGAGCATTTGATTCGAACTTAAATCTTTCAAGCTCACAACCAACCGACTCCCAGACTTACTGATATTGACCTGATTATTCAAATCCAAACCATAGGGAAGTGACATCTCATACAGTAATAGATATTGTGCAGCCAAATTACGCACGGTCGGCAACACAAACCATTCAGCAGCATCGCCATGCAGATTCATATTTAAGCGTTTATAGGTATCAACCAGAGTATTAACATGAACCACTTCTGTTTGCTTGTGAAACCAGTCAACCAAATCCTGTACCGCTACTAAATAATCCGGCTCATTAATGCCCCCTTCTACACCGGACTCAACAACCACCTCAATAGAATAGATACCACCCATATTTTCAGTTAAAAAATCAGTGGCTTGCCGGAACTCTACGGTTTCATCAAAATACTTAACAAACTCATCATTCAACTCATTTTGCGGTGCAAAACTGATTAATATTATGGCCAACACCATATTAATGTACAGCAATGATCGTCGATGGCGAATGACAATGTCTGCCAAAAGCGCCATAATCACCCGGCTTCGCTCAGGCCTTAACTTTTTCCGGACCGGCAATAACATTATCAAAGCGGGCAATAAGGTCACCGTCAGAATAAAGGCGAGGGTA
Source organism: Methylococcaceae bacterium (assembly GCA_012965425.1). GTDB lineage: Bacteria > Pseudomonadota > Gammaproteobacteria > Methylococcales > Methylomonadaceae > OPU3-GD-OMZ. The sequence goes on along the minus strand of DTSI01000045.1, from coordinate 11,280 downwards.
ACGCCAATGGCAACAATATTACCCAAATCCCTAAAAGGCGGGGCATCACTAAAATTCATACTCAAAAAACCAATTGCCGTCGTGATGCTGGTTAAAAATATCGGCTTAAAATTTATCCGTAGACTCTCAAGCACCGCCTCCTGTTTTGCCATTCCGTGGCGCATTAAATGAAATTGCGTCACTAAGAAATGCACGCAATCAGCAACGGTCATTGTTAGAATAATCGTGGGTGCAATCGCCGACGTAGATGTTAAATACCAACCCGACCAGCCGGCAATTCCCAACGCCGGTAGAATCGCACCCAAAATAATAATACCCACCGCCACCGTTGCCATAACCGATTGAAAAAACAATAACAACGTTACAAAAACAATCCCATACATTAACGGCACCAAGGTTTGGTTATCCGTCATCGCAGCTTCACCAAAGGCATTGTTCATCATAACCATACCACTCAGATGCAAATGGAGCCCCGGGGTTTGCTGCTCTATTTTAGCGGCTAAGTCTCTAACCTTTTTAGCCACCTCAAAAGAGGCCTGCGCTGATTTCTCAGGCAACTGAAGCGTCACATTAACACCGCCAACATGGCCACTCGTTGAGACCAGACGATTCACTAATAAGGGTTCTGAAAGTGCCACCGCCTTAACCCGTTCAAACTCTTGCTGACTCATTTCCTGAGGATTTAGGACTAAGTCTGCCACCACTAACTCATCCTCTTTTGCAACCGTGTGCTGAAAATTAGTCACCGAATCAACGCGACTCGCATAGGGCAACTGCCAAGCCAGCGTTGTTAATGATTGAATCGCCGTCAAAGTATTTTCATCGAAAATAGTGCCTGAATCCGGCTCTACAATAAATAAAACATTATCATTTCTATCGTAAGTCTTTTGTATCTTCTCAAAAACTTGTAATTGAGGATTCTCTGGGCCAAAAAACACCTGATAATCATTTCTAAACCCTAACCCTTTAAGCCCTAACGATAAAACACTCAATACGATTAAACTGCCAATGACCGTTCGATATGGGTGGTAAACACAATAGTTAAAAACAGACAACACTTTACGACGGCTTTCAGGCATTTTCTTTACTCAAACACGTTAATTCAAAAGAAACAATCATCCATGCACCGGCAACACTGGCTGGGTTAAAAAATAATCAACGATGCACTGGCAACTCAGTAAACAATCTTATATGAAAAACTTCATCACTGTACAAACTTATAAACCGTGTAAAATACCTATTAAACTTTCATCCGGATTTTTCATGTCACTGACCTCACCCATTTACCGCATTGCGCTAACACCCGGAGAACCCGCTGGGATTGGACCCGATATTTGCATAAAAATAGCAACACAAAATCATAACTGTGAATTGATCGTACTCACGGATCCCGCACTGTTGACCGATCGCGCCCAATGCTTAAATACACCCATAACACTTAAAGAATTTAACCCCAACCAAAAACCCATGCCTTCAAGAGCGGGTCAAATCACCGTATTACCCATCAAAACCGTTGCCCCCGTACACCCCGGGCAACTCGATAGGAGAAATGCGAGGCCTGTTTTAAACGCCATAAAACAGGCAACCCAAGGCTGTCTTAACGGTCTTTTTGACGCCATGGTAACAGGACCTGTGCACAAAGGTATCATCAATGACGCCGGTATAGCCTTCAGTGGTCATACCGAATATATTGCAAAGCTAACCGGTCAACAACCAGTCATGATGCTAACGATACCGGGTTTACGCGTAACCTTAGTCACCACCCATTTACCCCTTAAAGACATACCGAATGCGATAACAAAACAGCAATTAACACAAGTCATAAGCACCGTCCATCATGACCTTCAACAGCGCTTCGGCGTTAAAAACCCAACGTTGCTAGTCGCCGGACTCAATCCGCATGCCGGTGAAAGCGGGCATTTAGGCGATGAAGAAATCACGACGATCATTCCCGTGTTAAATAAATTACGAGCACAAGGAATGAGACTTATCGGCCCCTTACCCGCCGATACTTTATTCACCCCCAAATACCTAGAAACGGCTGATGCTGTGGTTGCGATGTACCATGATCAGGGGCTACCCGTGCTTAAACACAAAGGTTTTGGAAACGCCGTCAACATCACCTTAGGACTGCCTATCATACGCACCTCCGTTGACCATGGAACGGCACTGGATTTAGCCGGTTCAGGCTTAGCGCAAGAAAATAGTTTAAACTGCGCTATCAAGACTGCACAACAATTACTCAGCAACTAAACAACTATGACACACAGAGCTCGCAAACGTTTTGGCCAGAACTTTCTCCAAGACACCAGTATCATTGACAGCATTCTGATTGCAGCAACCCCTGAGTGCAATGAGCATTGGGTTGAGATTGGACCGGGACAAGGTGCACTCACGGCACCGTTACTCAGAACCGGTGTAAAACTGGATTTAATTGAACTAGACCGTGATTTGGTGGCCTATTTAACCCGCAAGTTTGCCAACCATGATCAATTAGCTATCCACAGCCAAGATGCTCTCACCTTCGATTTTAGTCAGTTAGCAACGACTGAGACTCCCTTACATATTATCGGAAATCTGCCTTACAATATTTCAACCCCCTTACTTTTTCATCTGATGAAATATACCGATCATATTCACAGTATGTATTTCATGTTACAAAAAGAAGTCGTTGAGCGCATTTGTGCCGCCCCCGGTAGCAAACGATACGGACGGCTCAGCATTATGCTGCAATACTATTGTCACGCTGAGCCCCTGTTTGACGTCCCTCCCGAGAGTTTCAGCCCACAACCCAAGGTTATGTCTGCAATTTTCAAGTTAACACCGCACAACCAAGCGCCTGTTGACATTGCTAATCTTAAACACCTTAATCAAGTCGTAACCCAAGCCTTTTCACAACGCCGGAAAACGTTGCGGAATTCTCTGAAAAAATCTTTTACCGAAGCAGAAATAAGTGCGCTTGATATCAACCCTGAACTCAGAGCCGAAGCTATTTCTTTAGCTGAATTTGCTCGCTTAAGTAATCAATTCACTTTAAAAAACCCATAGCGATTAACCGCTAATATTGCTTTAATAAGGTCTTTATTAATAGACGCCCACTGACGGAAATCACCACAATGAAAATGAGCGCAAAAGATTTCCTAACTTGTAATAAAAAACAAATTACATTGTTAGGAATGTCTGGGGCAGGAAAAACAACCCTCGCCAATAAATTATCTCCCAAACAATGGTTTCATTATTCAGGTGACTACCGCATTGGCACCCAATACTTATCCGAGCCTATTTTAGATAATATTAAACAACAGGCCATGGACGTCCCTTTCTTAAAAGACCTCCTTATTTCAGACTCCATTTATATTTGCAATAACATGACCGTTGACAATCTAACGCCTATTTCAAGTTTTATGGGAAAAATAGGGGATCCGGCACTGGGCGGCCTTTCCTTAGAAACATTCAAAGACCGACAACTTTTGCACCTTCAGGCAGAAATAGCGGCGATGAAAGACGTCCCTAAGTTCATTAAGAAAGCGCAAAACATTTATGATTACAAGCACTTTATTAATGATGCCGGCGGCAGTGTTTGCGAACTCAATAATCCTGAAGTTCTTAACCTTTTAGCCAAACACACACTCATTATCTACATTAAAACATCTGAAGAGCAAGAACAATTACTCTTTGACCGCGCGCAACAAGATCCTAAACCGCTTTACTACCGCGCTGATTTCCTCGATGAAAATCTCAAGGCCTTTATGCATGAATACCACTACACCCATACAGAACAAATCCCACCGAATGAATTTGTTTCCTGGGTTTTTCCGAAATTATTTCGCGCCCGTCTACCACGCTATCAGGCAATAGCCGATCAATATGGCTATACCGTAGATGCAAGCGCGATAGCTCAGGTAAAAACCGAAGCTGAGTTTATCAACCTCATTGCTCAAACACTCGATCACGACTCATAAATAAGCGTTCATTATGCCTTTAGTAAACCTCACTAACTTACCGTCTTTTACGCGCCTTCAAGAAGAAGGGGAAGAAATATTATCTATCGAACGCGCCAAACATCAAGACATTCGAGAACTCCATATCGGATTATTAAATATGATGCCCGATGCGGCACTCGAAGCCACTGAACGACAATTCTGCCGACTCGTTGGCGCCTGTAACCAGATCGTTCAGTTCCACATCCATATCTTTACCGTCGAAGGAATCGAAAGAGGCGTCGAAGCCCAAAGTCACATCGACACCTATTACGAATCCTTCGATAAAATACAACAAGACGGCTTAGATGCTCTCATCATTAGTGGTGCAAATGTTACCCATGCACATTTACAAGAGGAACCTTTTTGGGATCCCTTAACCGAGGTTTTTACCTGGGCCAAAAAAAATGTAACCTCCATTTTATGCTCCTGTCTGGCAACCCATGCATTGGTTCAGAAATGTTATCAGATTGAACGCACACGGCTAAGCCATAAACGCTGGGGTGTTTTTGACCATACCGTACTCGACAACAGCCACCCTTTAGTTTCTGATATTAACACCCGCTTTAATGTACCTCACTCACGTTTTAATGAACAATTCCAAACGGATCTTGAACAGGCAGGCCTAAAAGTTCTCGTCGCCAGCGAAGAAGCCGGTGCACATTTATTTGTCAGTCCGGATGGTTTCCGGATTGTTTTTTTTCAAGGCCACCCTGAGTATGATGCTGTTAGTCTACTCAAAGAATATAAACGTGAAGTCAACCGCTATATCGATGGCGAGTTAACTAGCTACCCTCCGCTCCCTGATAATTATTTTAACAACCATTGCCAAACCGAACTCGAACAGTATCAAGCCCATGTCGAAGCAACTCTAAAGCATCATAAAATACCTGACGCATTTCCAGAACAGGCGCTTTTTAGTCACCTCGATAATACTTGGCGTGATACGGCTAAGGCGGTCTTTAATAACTGGTTAGGAAAAATATATCAAATTACCCATCAAGACCGTCGACAAGCCCTGATGCCCGGTATTGATCCTGACAACCCGCTGAACTTATAACCGAACGCCGATTTATTATTCAACGACAATGGGTATCTTACCAATACGACGTTGCCATTCTTTCGGTGCTTGTTGATGAATGGATTTCCCGTGTATATCCACAGCGACCGTAACCGGCATCTCCTCAACCACAAATTCATGAATAGCTTCCATCCCTAACTCTGGAAAAGCAACCACCCGCGACTTTTTAATTGCCTTTGAAACCAAATAAGCCGCTCCCCCAACCGCCACTAAATAAACCGACTGGTATTTCTTGATTGCTGCAATCCCTTCAGCCCCTCGCTCCGCCTTACCAATCATTCCCAACAAACCACTGTGCTGCAACATACTGTCAGTGAATTTATCCATCCGCGTGGCCGTTGTTGGCCCGGCAGGACCGAGCACCTCATCACGAACAGGGTCAACCGGACCGACATAATAAATAAGCTTATTATTAAAATCCAAACCTTCCGGCAAGGGTAGTTGTTGCTCAAAAAGTGCCACTAATCGCTTATGCGCCGCATCCCGCCCGGTCAACAACGTCCCCGATAACAATAACGTTTCTCCAATTTCCCATTGCGCCACCTCTTCAGCCGTTAACTGATCCAGATTCACTTTCCGGCGATTAACCGCACTCGCTTGAGTCACTTGAGGCCAACTCGCTAAGGTAGGCGGTTCTAAATGCACAGGCCCTTGACCATCTAAGGTGAAATGCACATGCCGTGTAGCGGCGCAATTTGGGATTATCGCGACCGGTTTATTTGCCGCATGCGTAGGAAAATCTTTAACCTTAACATCCAAAACCGTGGTCAGCCCGCCCAATCCCTGAGCACCAATACCTAAGGCATTAACCTTGTCATACAATTCCAGACGCAAGGCTTCAGCCGCATTATCAGCGCCTTTTTTTATTAATGCCTGAATATCGATAGACTCCATACATGCCTCTTTAGCCAGAATCATCGCCTTTTCTGCCGTTCCCCCCACACCGATCCCCAAAATTCCCGGCGGGCACCAGCCAGCACCCATTTTCGGCACCGTTGCAAGCACCCAATCAACAATATTATCGGATGGGTTTAACATGGCCAGTTGCGCCTTCGCCTCCGACCCCCCGCCTTTTGCAGCAATATCCACCGCAACTGTTGATCCCGGAACCAAATCCATATGAATCACAGCGGGAGTGTTATCTTGCGTATTAATGCGCTGGCCTATAGGATCCGATACGATTGATGCACGCAGTATATTATCAGGGTTTCTATAAGCTACTCTAACCCCTTCATTCACCATATCAGCAATGCTCACAGAAGCCTTAGTTTGCCAGGTAACCGCCATCCCTATCTTAAGAAAAACAGTCACAATACCGGTATCCTGACAAACCGGTCTATGCCCTTCTGCACACAGTCTTGAATTAATCAAAATTTGCGCCAGTGCATCTTTTGCTGCTGGATTTTGTTCTTTCTCATAAGCCTGATTCATTGCCTGAATAAAATCAGGCGGGTGGTAATAAGAAATATATTGCAGCGCATCGGCAATACTTTGTACAAAATCCTCTTGACGTATCACTGTCATTTAACCAAAACCCAATGGTATTTATTCATCGCATTCACTTACTGGCCCGCCCCTACAAAAAATTTCCGTTAACATTAGGGTGCCGTTGTAGACTCATCGCCTCCGGTAATCTTAACCAACCAGCCACCCTGACCTTTGCAACCAGACTTGCTCTTAGCGGTAATTGCAATACGCGCGTAACTACCGACAAGACTCTCAGGCAATTGCCCTGTGACCATCAAGCCACGCCCCTGGGTCACCGCTTCAACCGTAACCGGTATTTTCTTGACCGTGACTGTTAAGCCACTGACATGGGTGTGTTTATTGGCCACAAAAGAAAAGCCAGACCCCGGTGCCACCTCAGCCAAATGCACCGGATCAAAACCACTGAATTTAGGCTTTTTACAGGCCGTAGCTGTCCCGCCGCCACCGCCATAAGCCCAAAGCGTACCGGTAAATAAAAAACAACCGATAAATACGAGTGTTCTAGTTATCATTATTCTAGTCATATGTCCTCCAAGACTGTTCTTAAACATCATACCTTCACATTAAATCAACCGTTTCACGCTCCTTAATCATCTTTCATGCTCCAAAAACTTTACCCCTGTAAACCCTTTTTAAGGCGTTACCACTGACGCGTCAAGTGCTTCGGATACTGTGGGTGCTTCGTCCCCTTTAATTTTTAATAACCACCCATCTCTCTTAAAACAATTTCGTCCACCTTGTTTTGATTCACCATGAACATGTACTCTCGCCCATCGTCCTTTTACCGATTCAGGAAACGTCCCGGATACCTGATAAAAAGTATTTTTATTCCTGACTTGAAAATCATCCACTTCAGTATCTTTTAATTTAATCGTCAAGGTATAGGGGTTTAACATTCTAGAAGCCACAAAACTAAACTCAGCTCCCGCTTCTATTTCGCTTTTATCTGCCGGCAACATTTTAGAAAACCGCGGCTTAACACAAACCACCTTTGCACCCGCTATCGCCGCTACAGAATTCGTATACATCATCGTTACGACCATCATAAATCCCATTATTATCTTCATTAATACTCCCCTTTCCTCATTATTTTTCATTAATCACTCCTGCCGAAATTGGAATTCAACCAATTCCGACATAACTGAGACATCCTGTGTTGTTTGAATTACTTTATCAAGTAGAAACTTATTTACCAAAGATGTCCAATCACCGTTAAATTCTATCTTATAAAAGTTACTACCATCCTCAATTTTATAACCGTAAAAAGACCGAATTAAATCAATCGACTTAAAATAGCGTGTCAATTGATGCAAATTTTGCATCTCATTGATACCTGCAACCTTCATTAAAAATGAATCCTGTACTTTTTGGTTATCAGGCTGTATCGCAAGTTGTGGTGCTAATTCCCGGTACACATTGCGCAAGGTTGATTGGACCAATGCTGGCAACTGTATGCATGACTGTTCCCAGTTATGCGCCTGATCACGAAATAATAACGACCACCGCCCTTGCCAACAGTTATCATCCCGTTTGATAACCCCCGATAAAATAACGTCCACATGATAACGGTTCGAGACCCGCCTGATCTTCTCACTATCATTCAAAACCACATCATTAACTGTCAATAACATATAGTCATCTAAGTCAAATAAAGGAAACAATGGCTGAAAACCCAATCGACTACTCTGCGCTAACAATGTTTCTTGAATTGCGCTATGAACCTGTGGGTAAAAAAAACCTCTTTGCTGCTCTTTTTCAACCACTAACCATAATAAGATTTTCGGCCTCGACGCAACCCAAAAACTCAACACACCGTTACGGAGCCGCTCTAACAACGCTGCTTTTTTAAACGACACATACATCACCTGTTGACCACTTTCCGATTCAACCGCGGTATAAAATGTCTCCACATACTGTGAAGCAGCGGCTAATATGGTCTGAACCGTCATGTCCTGCTCTACTTCTGAAGGCTCGGCCACCATAACCCGCTGCAAAACATCATACAAGCCTTGGCGAATAGCCGCTTTTCGGATTGTAGGTGACTGACCGGTTAAGGTGATCTCCGCATCAAACAAGTGATTTTCCTGAGCTGAAATATTCATGTTCCAAAAACCCAAAAAACCTAGCAGAAGTATCCTCACTAACACCGTATATCCCTCACACAATTTACCATTGGTCTTGTACAATACACATCATTTTACCGTTTTATTCAAAGGGGGCATCATTTTGAGTCAACAAATTCAAAATAGTTTGAGCTATAAGCAAGCAGGTGTTGATATAGACGCAGGTAATGAACTGATTGAGCGCATTAAACCGATCGCTAAAAAAACCCAAACTCCCGGTGTTATGCAAGGTTTAGGGGGCTTCGGGTCTATGTTTGAATTGCCGCTGGACCGTTTTACCACTCCTATTCTTGTTTCCGGAACAGATGGCGTAGGCACCAAGCTGAAATTAGCCAATGACCTCAACCAACATAACACGATCGGTATTGATCTCGTTGCTATGTGTGTTAATGACATTATTGTTCAAGGTGCAGAACCGTTATTCTTTCTTGATTATTTTGCAACCGGAAAACTTAATGTCAGTACCGCAACGGACGTTATTTCCGGTATTGGTCACGGCTGTGAACTCGCAGGTGCTGCCTTAGTGGGGGGCGAAACTGCTGAAATGCCCGGTATGTATCAAGGCGATGATTATGATTTAGCTGGCTTTTGTGTTGGCATTGTTGAGAAATCAAAAGTTATTGACGGCAGTCAGGTGCAAGCCGGCGATATTCTACTCGGACTCGCATCATCCGGACCTCATTCCAATGGTTATTCCCTTATTCGAAAAATAATCGAACGCGCCACCGTACCACTCAGCGACCTTTTAGAAGAAAAACCTCTGGCTCAACATCTCTTGGCACCCACACGGATTTATGTAAAATCATTACTACGATTATTTAAACACGTGCCCGTTCATGCCTTAGCGCATATTACCGGCGGTGGAATCACTGAAAACCTGCCTCGGGTATTACCTGACAACCTACAAGCAGAAATTGATTTATCCGCTTGGGAGTGGCCTGCTATTTTCGACTGGCTCCAATCCCATGGCCAAATCACCGATGACGAAATGCTCAAAACATTTAACTGTGGCATCGGAATGATCATTTGTGTCGCACCAGAAGACCAAAATGCTGCCATTAGATACCTAGAAAATGCCGGCGAAACGGTGATGCCAATCGGTCAAATTACCCCACTTTCCGGCCACCAACAAGTGATCTATGGAACTGAACTGGATTAAAGTCTTAATTCCTTGATAACAACCACTCGAGTCAAAAAACCCAGCAACATTTTATTCCAGATCTCTTTTTGACTCGGTCACCGACTTAACACGATAAAACTCACTGCCGGTATATTTTTCATGGGCATGATCGAATAATACCCGAATAACCGAGGCGACCGGCAATGCAATTAAAATCCCTATAAAGCCAAATAATTGCCCACCGGCTAAGACCGCAAAAATAACCGTTACCGGATGTAAACCAATCTTATCGCCAACCAACCAAGGCGTTAACAGCATCCCTTCTATCACCTGACCCACTCCAAAAACAGCAAGAACCGGCATTAGTTGGGCAATATCCTGAAATTGCACAATCACCGCAATACAGGCAATAACAACCCCCACAATTGAACCTAAATAAGGTACAAAACTCACTAACCCCGCCGTCATTCCAATGAGTACGGCCAAATCCAGACCCACGAGAGTCAACCCTGCACTGTATATAATCCCCAGTACCAACATGACGTAAAATTGCCCCCGCATAAAAGCCGCTAAAACACCATCTATTTCCAATGTTAATTGCCTGATATAAGGTGCAGATTTCCGAGGCACTAACCCTTGAACTTTAGCGACCAATAAATCCCAGTCCCGTAATAAATAAAAAGTTACCACTGGCACTAGCAATAAATTCATTAGCCACTGAAAAATCACAGCCCCCGACTCTGAAACTGAATCGACAACGGTCGTCATAATACCACCGGCCTCTTGCCAATGCTGTTCTACAACAGTATGTATCCCGCTCAAATCAATGGATTCTATGGCTAGTCCAAACTGTCCTTCTAACCAAGGGATTAAAAGTGAATTAATGCTCTGTATATAATGCGGAAGTTTTACGAAAAAATGAGCTATTTGACCTTCCAACAACGGAATAAGAAAAAATAACACTCCTCCTAAGGCCAAAGCCATCAACGTAAATACCAACACAACCCCTAAGGTTCTGTTCATCCCGCGTGTTTCCAATTGATCAACGACCGGGTCACCCAGATAAGCCAAAAATGCCGCAACAATAAAAGGCATTAAAATAGGCGTTAGCAAATAAAGGAGTCCAAAGGAAATACCTGTCACTGCTAACACCATCCATTTTTGTGAATCAGTCATCATTAGCCACCTTCAACGTCCGATATGAGCTCTCTTATTATCAATAAATACTGAAAACAACTTACACTCAGGCAAAAAAAAGAGTCGGCATCCCTGCTCGACTCATTATTTTGGCTTAACAAATGGTAAAAAAATTCAGCAAAAACTAAAAAATTCTTACTATTTCTCTGCCTAACAACTATTCTGCTGCGGCTTCCTCTGCGGCTGGCGCTTCCTCTACTACCGGCGCTTCCTCTACTACCGGCGCTTCCTCTGCTGGTGCTGGTGCTGGTGCTGGTGCTGGTGCTGGTGCTGGTGCTGCGGCTGGTGCTG
>DTSI01000044.1 GCA_012965425.1 Methylococcaceae bacterium | reverse complement strand
GTAGTGTCTCTATGTCACTATTACTGACAATCCCTTGTGCTTTTGTGTGACCTTGAATCGCTAAGGAAATTCGGTCGCCTTTACTGATAGGGTAATCACTAAAGTTAATAACAGTAGACTGAGTGGCAGAAATTTTCCAAGTGAGGGGCTTTAGTGTATTAACGTCTAACTGGCCGATAGGCTGAATTAACGAGGGAATTAACGGTTTAGGCGGGTTTTGATTAAGAGTATGCAGTGGATTTGGATTGATTGTATTTTCAGCATATTGCACGTTGGAAAAAGTAGTGGGGGTATTTTTTAAATCAGTAATAATTGCTGGGACGGCATTGTTATTAACGATACGAGTTGATAAATCGCTCCCCGGTTTATTTTCAAGGCTGAGGGTTGGGTGTCTGTAGCGGTCCGTCTTCTGCAGTGGATCAAATTGCGAAGGCACAGCGTTAGCGGTAAAAATCTGATCATCACCGATAAAATGAGTGATGGTATGCTCCTTTGTGGTTTGTAGTGAATGATCGGGAAGAAGCGTCTGGGTAAAACGGTAAAGTTCATAACTGGCTAGTGTGAAATGAGGACTATTTTTCAGGCTTAAATGAAATTCAGGGTTACTTTTTTTTAGACCGGATTCAGTGAGGACAGAATGCGTTATTGGCCTAGTCTGAACCGGCCATGCCTGAGCCAGTTCAAAAGGAAGAATATGTTTGTCTTGTTTGAGTGTCTTGTTTTCAAGAGGACTTAACGTAATTTGATAGTGAATAACTGGCGCTGGTGGTATTAGTGTGTGGTTATCGATTGGCTCCGTTTTGTGCAGTGTTTTTTCATGGTGTTGAGGTGCCTGTTGCTGCCTTGTCACCGAAAATGTATTAAGGGGGGTTGTGATGGGACTGCCCGGTATTTTAACTGTGGAAGATGGGGGTGCAATATCGGGTAAATCACGCGCCGTAGTGGCGCTGACACCTAAGTTGTGAGTTGATGAATCTGTCAGGGTAAGGTTGATAGTGTTGGTGTGCTGAGCATCCACCGGAAACGATTGTGAAAAACCGTTCTTTAATACCGGGGTATTTTTATAATGATGATGCTCTACAACAGCGTTAATTTCATTTTTTAATCGTAACAGTTGTTCATTCAATGCATTTAAATTAATGACTGTGTTTTGACCTGCCACCGCCTGTAGCGTCGTTTGACGTATTTTTGCTAATGCGGTGTTAATTTCGTTCAGAGCCTTCTCAGCAGTTTGGCCAACAGCAATAGCATCATTAAACGGTATTACGGGGAGGGGCGTCGTGTTAAGCGGTAGGTTTATCTGGGCGTCAATGGTGATAGTTACCGCACTCTCTCGACGAGATGGAATGGCACTAGCCGAAGGCAATACCTGCGCCGTACTACTGATGTCACCCTGAGTTTGTTTAGGGTTTTGTTGGGAGCTGAGTCCGGCTATTGTGCTATTGAGCGTTAGGGGCATGAGTGATCATTTTAAATTAGAAAACCATATAAAAAATACAGATCTACTTATCTGAGATCGACTGATATGGGGCAAACTTAAACGATTATGAAAAAACCTGTGAGGGTTGTTCCGCGCTGCGCATGCGTCAATTTGTCACATGTTCTTATTGCTTTATTTTCTCTACACTACGCTCTGCTTTTCAAAGCACCTTTTTTAAAGGTAAGTTTGAATTATATGTTTTGGTAGCCAGTTGGAAATTCTCGCGAATATCCACCCCCCCCCTCTAGACTGGCTACCTTTTATGTCACAGTTATTTTTTCCTTTAGCCGTACTTTTCTGGCAGGCACCGTTAATGAAGTTATCCTAAGCGTTTTTCACCACAGTTGTGCAAAAGTCATTTCGAAGGCTGACCGTTTAAATGTAGTTTTATTTCATGGCTGTATTTTAGTGGTTGGTAAGAGTGTCCTTAAATTTTTTTAACCCAAAATTGGTACATGCCACTGAAGGTGTCAGGGTGTTGGCATTCAAATTGATGCCAGTTAGGTAATGAAAATAATGCCTCATTGCCTGGGTATAGCTTTTTAAATTTATCGATGGTTTGACTATGACCCAGTTCAAAACCGAGAAATTGAAGGCCTAACTGCTGTAAGGCTATTTCAATTTCCGGTAAAGTGAAACGATGTTCCTGAATGTGAAAGAGCAGGTCGCGGCATTCACTTAAATTATAAAAGTCAGGAATAGTTAAGACTTTAGCCAGTTTAGAATCAGAATCCTGTGCTATAGCAATGATGTCCGTACGGCATTGGCGAATGTCCTTAGCAGAAGTGCTGTAGTGGTTTGTTTTAATAAAATCACGTGACGCTACAATTGCTTGGCGGGCGAGTTCGCTGTACAAGCCAATTTTCATAAGTCCCTGAGGACGTAACAAATCAACCAAAACAGCCCATCCTGTCAGGGGGGCTTCCAAATGGTGCAGGACGCCCACAGATTCAATCAGGTCAAATTGCCGGTTAAGTTGTGTTAATTCCAGAATATCAGCTTGCATATATTCAATGGTTGAAACTGATAATTCTTGCGTTTTCCTAATAGCATAAGACAAACTGCTTAGGCTCAGGTCAATAGCAAGAACGTTACTGTTGAGAAATCTTGAAGCGGTATTCAATGCATGCTGCCCCGTACCACAACCGGCTATAAGGATGTCAGGTTTTTTACTAAAGGGTTGTTTGTTTAGGTCAAGATTAAGATCCAAATTTTCCAGCGCTTTTTCAATCGGCAGGGCTGTTGAATAAAGGCCGGCATTAACCCAGCGAGGGTAAGGGCTTTGTTCATACTGATCTCTGACTGACTGGGAAATCTTATTGGTGATTGGAGTGAATTTATGAATTTTGGAACGTAAGCGTTGTTCTTCATTAACTTCAATCAACTGTCGCACGATTACTTTTTCCAGAATATCTAAGTAGTGCGAAGACAGTAATTGTTCAGACCATACATAATGGTTAAGCGGCCGGTAACTGGCTAACAGGGTAATCCAAGCGCTTGGCAGTAGTTTATTTTTTTGGAGAAGCAGATTGATTTTATTTTCAAGTTGATTGATTTTGATCGTTTCTTCATTGCTTTCAAAAAAAACATATTCATTAGTAAAACAGTGTATTGCAAGGGCCTGATAGAAAGGTGAAAGGTGATGGGTATGATTTGTTGTGAGTAGGGTGTCCAGCATGGAGTGCCGTATTTGAGTTAACAGTGACTCTACCTCAGGGTCTGGGAGAGGGGTTAAGGTCATTAATTGTAGCAGGAGTGGTATGGTTGTTAATTGTCCGCTAATCAAGTCTTCAGTATGATCAAGAGTAGGTTTTTTATAGGTGTTGAATGCAGCTTTTAGTTGCGGGTGGTGGCGTAAATTACTCATGATGGCCGCTGAAATATCGCTGGGTCTGACGCTGGGTTGCTCAAGTGCCTGTCGAAGGAAAGGCATGATCGCTGTGTTAAAGGTGGTGAATTTAATACCTTGTAAAATAGCGACAAAGGTTTCCCAGAATAAAGGGTTTTCAGGGTCTATAGTAAGGGCTTGTTGGATGGAGGTCAGTGCTGGAATCGGTTGATTAAGTTTATAGAGTACATGACCCAAATTATTGTGTGCATTGGCATAATCTGGGTTTAGTTGCAACGTTTGCGTATAGCTGTCAACAGCGGCATCCAGTCTGCCGACCTCTTTCAGGGTATTACCAAGATTATAATGTGCATCGGTATAGTCGGGTTTGAACTTGAGAGCTTGTTCATAGCTTGTAATGGTGACATCCAGTTGGCAGAGATTTTTAAGTGTGTTGCCAAGGTTGTAATGTGCTTGTGCAAAGTCAGGTTTAATTTTTAATGCCTGACGGTAGCTTTTAAGCGCCGCTTTTAATTGCCCGCGTTCTTGGAGGACATTGCCTAAGTTATTATGGGCTTCTGCAAAGTTCGGGTTAATGTTGATGGCGTTTTTATAACTTATTGTTGCTGCGGCTAATCGGCCAAGGTTCTGCAGTGCATTGCCTAAATTGCTATGTGCTTCAGCATAGTTGGATTGAATAGTTAATGCGTTCTCAAAACAGTGAACGGCAGTTTTAAATTGGCCGAGTTCGTTATAAGCCGTTCCTAAGTTATTATGCGCTTCAGCAAAATGGGGGTTAATTTGGATTGTTTGCTGGTAGCATTGAATGGCTGCGTCGAATTGCCCAAGGTCTTGAAAAGTAAAGCCTAG
>DTSI01000043.1 GCA_012965425.1 Methylococcaceae bacterium | reverse complement strand
GCATAGGTATGGATAGACTTTATAACTGATAAATACAGTTGCCAAGCTTCACTTAATGCTTTTCTAAACTCAAATGAGAATCCATTTTCAGCATCCTCTAAAGTTGATTCAACTGCACCTTTCAGACCACTATTACGGCTAGACACTTTGATATTAAACTCCAGCAATAGAGAGGTGAGTTGATTACCTGCTGCCGTTTTTTGTTTTACACACAGTTCACGCAATCGCATGATTGATTGTAACTGTTGCTGTTCAATTGATTTTCCAGAAATGAATGTAACATCTGGTAACAATGCAGCTTGTATAATCGCTAAGGCATCATTTTTATCCGTTTTTTGGTTCTGCCTTACCACGCTAACTAACTTAGCAGAAATCAATCGAGCATCATGGCCTAATGAGATTGCTTTTTGCTTCCAGTAATTGGAGGTGCCGCAAGCTTCAAATACAATAGTTAGTGAAGTATAGTTTGCAAGAAATTCTATAAATTCAGGCGGTGTCATTTCAATATTTGAACGCACTTTTTTGTTTGTATAAATACAAACTTGAATGACATCTTTTGCTAAATCCACACCAACGATAGTGTTTTTCATAGTAAGCACTCCATTTTGATATTACCAACCAAGCGATTTCAACAGGTTATCGCTAATGGGATGGGGAGTCCAATTATCTATCCTGAGAATAATTTGAGTTCGTTAAAAAACAATCCTTTTTTTGAAGCAACTACAGATATAGCAGTCTATGCTTTTGACAGTGTTTCTGACAGCTGTTTGGTTTATAGCTATAACCGAGATGAAGCAGAAGATAATGGAACAGCCTCTCCGATCGGTGTTGAAACCCCTCTAGTAGTTGATACCAATGAAAGACTAGGGTTTAGATTAAGTAATGGTGTGTTGGAAATGCGGCAAACAGGTGATACCAATGGGAACTGTGATAATTCTTTTTGGCAATCGATTTCGGATGACGCTGTCGAAATTACGGAGCTGCAATTTTCTCTAACCGAGAAAGAGCTTAATGTCACCAGTATGACAAAGGACGTTAACCCAGTCGATGGAATTATGGACGGGGACGATAATGGCGATGGCCTCTGCGATGTTGGTGAAACATGCACTACCTGTGTAACCGGTGAAAGTTGTTTAATTGTTCGCAATGTAGCAATCACTTTAACAGGACAACTCAGTGCAGAGCCAACAATCACACAAACCATCACCGCGTTAGTAAGAATTCGTAATGACAAGTTTATAGAACTGTTTCCTTAGCCATGCTTGACACGCTTGCCACTCAACGTAACGATTTAACGGTCCATGATAAGGAGCTAGAAAGCTCTCCGGAGATCACGCAATGAAACCTACAACTGTTGACCTGAAAAAATCACAACACGGTGCTGCCACTTTGGTTGTGGTGTTGGTGTTGGCGATGATTATGGCCGTTGTTTCAATAACGACGGCACGTACTGGAATTATGGAACAAAAAATGACCGGTAATGATTTGCGCGCCCGTGAAGCCCAAGAAGCCGCTGAAGCCGGATTAGAATATGGTATTGCTTGGGCAAGCAAAAATAATGTACCTTGGCCGAGCGTCACGTCCTTAACCTTGGATTGCCCTTCTGGTACTGGCTGCCCAATATTGCCACAGGTTACTGGCTCGAGTACAGGGGAAGCCTATAACATTGTATTGGAGTATTACAGGCCCAGTGTAACCTCCGATTTTATTCGCGTGACGTCGACCTCTAAGGGTGCTAACGATGCTGCAATCACCGCGACAATCCAGACTTATGTTAAACCCGGCGGCATTCTTACTTCGGAGGGTGAATTACCGCCAGCCATAGTCATGGACGGCTGCATGACCAATACGACAGGTACGCCGGATGTTTACCCCCCTTGGGATGATATTGATGGTGATGGCGTCCAAGATCCCAACGAGTGGACTGATGATAACGGGGACGGTAATGTGGATCTTAGTGAATGGAATGATACTAATAGCAATGGGATTGTAGATAATGAAATAGGGACTGCTTTAATGACTTCCAATTCAGAGACGACCGACGCGGGAAGTTTTTGTCTGGATTATTGTGGCCCTGGTAATTGTGATGCGAGCGCTCCAGGCACGGGACACGCGCATTTGGATTTGCATGATGGTGTATTGCAAAATGAGGTTGATTTTCCTCCTCCTGATAAATCTATTTGGGATTATTACTTTGATGTGAGTCCGGCACAATTTGAAGCGGCAGCATCTACAACACTGAATACCCAAGGCGGGCTTTATTGGGTAACAAGCACCAGTAACTGGGGCGGCGGCAAAGCGACTTATGGTTCTGCAACGGATCCGGTGATTATTCTTTTTACGAGTGACTGTCCTAAGCCGACGGGGGACACAACGGTATATGGCATATTATTTTTTAATGATCCCAATGGGTGTGTCAATGACCCTATGAACGGTTGGGGTAAGGTAATCGTGCATGGTTCGATTGGCGTTAATGGGGGGGTTGAACAAATGAATGCTAAACTTGAAATACACGGTGTGGGTGATGGTTCAGGTGGTATACAGACTAATATTTTTCGGCCTATTGATGCTGCACGCTTACCCGGTACGTGGAAAGATTTTTAATGGTAAATTATGATGGAAAAAATATTACCAAATAAGGTACAAGGGTTTTCTCTAGTCGAAACCTTGATTGCGGCAGTGATTGTCGCTGTGGCAATGTTAGGGTTGGGTAAATTGCAAGGTATCACGCTGCTCAACAGCGCCGATAGCCGGATGAAAACCCACGCTTTAAATTTAGCGCAAGAGAAAATTGAAGCGTTACGAATGTTTGCAAACCAATCGACTTATACTGGTCTGGTCTCTGGTCCGACTGTGAGCCCAGATCTTTTGGTAGGAGCTAATGCTAACTTTGACCGCACCTGGGAAATTAGTTCCTGCCCTTCGCTTGTCGTTACGAGTACATGCAAAAAAGTTAGTGTGGAAGTGAAATGGTTAGACCCGAAAGGAATTGAGCAAACCGTGCAACTGACGTCATACATCGCCGAGGCAGATCCGGTGAAATCCGGTGTGGTGTTAATGTAATTATTGAATGTTAGCACAGGCATTAGCGGCTGTTTTATCCTGTGAGGCGAGGCGCGTTGGCTTATACACTATTTAAGAGAGCATGTTTTTGAGTTGTGCTAAATGCGCTTTCCCGCGTTCTTTTTGTACTTCAGGTTCTTGCGGTGCATTGGCCCACTCGAGGTCTTCTTTAGGAAGCTCGTCTAGAAAACGGCTCGGTTCACAACTGATTATTTCGCCGTACCGTGACCGGTGAGAGCAATAGCTTAAAGTGAGTGTTTTTTGAGCACGGGTAATGCCGACATAAGCCAGTCGGCGCTCTTCTTCAATCGCTTCATCTTCGACGCTGTTTTTATGGGGAATGATGTCTTCTTCAAAGCCAATGAGGAAAACATGGGGGAACTCCAGTCCTTTGGCGGCATGTAGAGTCATCAGGCTAACGTTTTCACCGGTTTTTTCGTCTTGGTTACGGTCTAAAATATCCAGTAACATTATTTTCGTAATGGCTTCATTGATTGATTTCTCACCGTCCTCATCGCCCTCTGCTATTTTCTGTAACCAACTGATCAAATCGTAAACATTTTTAATTTTACGTTCGGCAGATTGTTCATTTTTACTGTTATCGTGTAACCAGGTTTTGTAGTCAATCGTTTCAAGAAAATCGTTAATGACGCCAAAGGTATCCCCTCTTTCCATGCGGTCGGCCGTATCAACGACCCATTCGCAAAAAGTAGTTAGCCGGCGAATGGGGCGTTCTTTTAAGTGTTGAGAGAGCCCCATTTCAAAGCAGGCTGAAAAAAGACTGATTTGTCGTTGGTTGGCGTATGTCGCTAATTTTTCAAGTGTGGTGGGACCGATTTCACGTCGAGGCGTATTGATTATTCTTAGGAAAGCAGCATCGTCATCATTATTAATGAATAAACGGAGGTAGGCCAAAATATCTTTAACCTCAGAGTAGCTAAAAAAAGAGGTGCTGCCACTGATAAAGTAAGGAATGTTATTTTCTCTGAGTGCTTTTTCAAAAACTCTGGATTGATGATTGCTACGGTATAAGATAGCGTAATCTTGGTATTGACTGCCGGTTTTAAACTTATGATGAATGATCTCAGAGACAACTTGCAGGGCCTCTTCTAATTCATTTTGTTGGCTTAATA
>DTSI01000042.1 GCA_012965425.1 Methylococcaceae bacterium | reverse complement strand
GGGTTAAGACAAACCCACCCATTGAACGGGTTTTATATCGCTGCTCATAACGCAAATAAATAAGAGCTGTAATAATCGAAAAAAGTATAAACACCTCGTATAAATTACTGACGGGGATATGGCCTATCTCATGATCGATCAGATATGATTCGCGCCAACGAACCAACAAACCAATAAAACCCATTCCTGTTGCCGTCCACGTCAAACTCGTTGCGACAGTGCCACTAAAAGGCCTATTGGTTAACAAATCAAAAAAATAAGTCACGGTTGCCATGACATACAAGGCGCTCATCCACATAATTGCTGATTGACTTGCCAGCATATATTTTAGAAAAAAATCACTCTTACCCAGATCAATAGTAATACCGTAACGTGACACCGCAAATAGGCTAACCAAGGTAACACAAGAAATAAACAACTTAATTGATTGCCAAACCCAACCAAAACCAATCAAGGCTAATCCAGCACAAATAATAATGGCTTTTTCATATCCATCCATTAGCATGTGATATTGACTGAGTGCATAAACAACACCTATGACATTAAGCAACCCCCACAGCCAATCGACGCTATTGCGTCGCTGAAAAAAATAATGCTTCGACTTAAAATTTTTATCTATTGTATTTTCCATAGTTTCAATCTGTTTTTTCTACGTCTAATTGTAAAAGCAATGCATTTTCTAATTCACTATATTCTTGTTCAAATTCATAAGGATTCCGGCTGGCCTGTGCGGCTAAAAACAACTGTGCATTCTCCAAGGGTCCTGACACAATAACCCAAAAACGACGTTGCGGTAAATAAAACATACAAAATACGCCAACGACCAACAACAAACAACCAGGAAACACCAGCATTTTCCCCGGTGAACGTGTCACTTGTAAACCTGTTGCCTCCTTATGATCAAAACCAACCAAATCTAAATAAACCGGTACATCATATTGATGGCTGATACTCACTGCCGCAACCGCATCTTCATAAAACCGCTCATCAAATTCATTTAAATCCGACGTTGGGTCCACTCCCTCTTCCTGCAAGACAACCCAATAAACATTACGCAAAAAATGGTGTAAAACCTTCGCATAAAGGGCTGAGATCTCCGATTGTTTATCCGGCTCAACGACCGCCTTTACTTTTGCAGCAATAAGACCAACACCCCCATCTACAAACTGCTTAATTAAACCGACCATAAATTGTGCAACAAGTTCTTGGTCTTCAACCATCGGCAATAAACTATCCGGTTGTTGCGGTAATGCTGATAATGCTATTTCCTTTAGTTTTTCTTCATCGCCCAATAACGTTAAAAAACGCATAAAACGAGCCACCCCATCTTCACTGTCTGCGGGTAAATACCAATACCTAAACTCCTCAGCAGGGGTATGACGCAACCCCGTTAAATAATATTTTGCACCTTCTTTTTCAACCGGCATCATATAGTTAATAAATTCAGTCGCCTCACCTGTCGCTGTTCTCAATTTATACTGGAAACGTGGACCTATATTCTTAAATTGCTTTACACCAGTTATATCAGGGTTCACATTAATAGGTCTGAAATCTAAAATTTCCAATGTCATATCACCCGTTTCAAGTGATAGTACAACCGGGGTATTGACCACGGCGTGAATCTCATCACCCCGCTTTGCACCTTTTAACGGCCATAATTTAATCCTAAGGTCTGACCCCCCATCACCAAAACTCGACTGATAAATCGTATAGCCGTTGTACTCCAGTGGGTGATTAACCGAAATGGTTTTACGCAAGGGTACATCCAGCGCCTGATCGTAAATAATCAAATCACTTGCAAATGATTTCGGCTGACCCGTTTTATAATAATCAATACGAAAATCTTCAACCGCAATTAGAAAAGGTAACCGTTGCACCAAATAACCATCTTTAAAATCTATAAAGACTAAATTGGCTTTTTGCCCCTCAGGGATCGTGACCGTACCTCTAAATGATAAATTATCAACCGGTAAAGTACTGATCAAAGGGACCTCACTCGCCGGAATATTCCGCGTTTCCACCCGAATATTATCGGTCATTTCTGCAATTTTTAAGGGGACATTACCGTCAATTAAGCCACCAATACAAATAATCACAATTGCAACGTGGGTGAAAATATAGCCTAACCGACTACCACTGCCTTTTTTTGCCGCGACAATTGATTGCTTTGCTTCTGTTTTAACGATCAGACGATAGCCCTTAGCGCTCGCCACAGCACTGATGCGTTCTAAACAAATTTCACGGCTAAAATGAGACTGCCATTCACGATGATGACTCATCCTCCGCAAAGCATTTAGTTGCGCTGATTCCTTATAGTCACGAATATCCTTTAAAACACGCGGCGTATTACGATAGATACAAACCGTGGTAGAAATAACTAAAAAACCTAAAATGACTAAAAACCAAACCGAGGAATACACATCAAATAAATCTAACGATTTAAAAACCTCAAACCAAAAAGGTCCAAACTTAAGAATATAATCAGGGTAGGGTTGATTTTGCTGTAACACCGTGCCGATAATTGAAGCGATGGCTACGGCAACCAACAGCGTTATTGCAAAGTTCATCGAACCCAAAAAACGAAGAAGTAATGTAGTCACTGAAAGGGAACGAAATGAGGAGTCGACTGAAACGGACATAAACAATACCTAATAAAAAAACGCGGGACGAGATGCCCCCCGTTCTTAATAGACAATATAAAAATTACTTTTTCATCATAGAAATATAATGCGCAACCGCTTCTATTTCTTGATCCGACATTTTTTTAGCAATCATATGCATCATACTGTCAGGATTATTGTTACGCACATCCGATTTAAAATCTTTGAGCGACTTGATCAAATAATCAGCGTGCTGAGATGCCAGTCTTGGAAAGACCGCTGGCTTGTTCCCTTGCCCATAAGGCCCATGGCAAGCAATACATGCTGAAACTTTATTCTTAACATCACCATTACGATACAAATCTTGACCTATTACAATCAGTTCATCGATGGATAAACTATCTTCTTTCGTTTCGTCACTATCGCCCCAGTCATCATCTTCATCTTCTGGTGCCGACCGGCTATTAGCTGAAATGCCTTGTTCAGAGTAAAAAGCTGCAATATCTCGCATATCTTCATCACTTAAAGACGACGCAATTGATTGCATACTCAGGTCCATACGGGCACCACTTTTAAAAGCCATTAATTGTCTAACCAAGTAAGCAGGGTGCTGACCGGCTAGCTTTGGGAATAATGCCATCGCACTGTTACCATCTTGCCCATGGCAACCCGCACAAGCCTCTGCTTTTTTCTGACCCGGATACAAGTTATTTAACCAACAACTTCTATTAAACGGTACACCCTCACAGGAAACATCATCAATCTTTGCTTGTGATACACCTGAAAAAACAGCTAAAACTAATATAAGGCCAACTGCGAACAGTTTATTGCTCATTATTTACTCCCAATAAATAATAATGTTCAGGCTTACGCTGAAACCTAAAAAAATGACACGTTAACTACTTGGATGAGTCCTCAAATGCTTTATCATAACCTTTTCTAAAAATTATCGAATTTAATCAATAAAATTACCCGAAGACGACTTATCTTTATAAGTTTACTATAATTTTCCCCTCATAGCGAGATTACGATGAACCCAATTTACCATCAGGCCACTTTCATAATGAGCGCGCCCTCTGTCGACCAGGCACCTGAAGATACCGGTCGCGAAATTGCCTTTGCCGGTCGTTCTAACGCCGGTAAATCCAGTACCATTAACAGCCTTACCCAACAAAAATCTCTGGCTCGAATCAGTAAAACACCGGGTCGCACCCAGTTACTTAATTTCTTCCAACTGACTGAAATGAATCGATTTGTTGATTTGCCGGGCTTTGGATATGCCAAAGTCCCTTTAGCGGTCAAAAAAGACTGGCACAAAATGATGGAAAATTATTTGTTACAGCGTAAATCTCTTTCCGGCATTGTGCTAGTCATGGATATTCGTCATCCCCTCACTGAATTTGATTGGCAAATGATTCATTGGTGTCAACATAGCCAAGTACCCCTACATATACTGCTCAATAAATGCGATAAAATGAAATACGGTGCCTCCAAAAACATTCTGATGCAAGTTGCAAAACAACTGCGTGACTCAGCCTTGCCCGTCACCACGCAACTCTTTTCATCATTAAAGAAAACAGGCATCCAAGAGCTTCAAAACACACTCGATATTTGGCTTGAACTAAATCAAAATGAGCCCAACTAAGCACTCTGTAATGTAAATCCAACGAACACTAAACATAGACTTTGAAACAGCCCTTAATGCGCTTCATCCCAATTTTGGCCATACCCCATATCAACAATCAATGGAATAGCCAATTGAGCGACGCCACTCATTAACAATTGAATAGATTTCATATTCTCTTCTCTGGAAATTTCCGGCACTTCAAATACCAACTCATCGGGCTAATCATTGCCTTTTTAATGATATCAGCAGCAGTTCCTTGCATCGGTGCATTAATTGCAGTTCGTTCTGCATACTGTCGACGTGTCCCATTCCGGGAATTTATTTCCGGCAAATACAAGCGACGGCCGAATACTGTTTCAACATAACCTTGCTGGGCTGCTAATTCACGGATGGTATCCATATAATTTTTAACACCCGGATAACGGGAAAAATATAAGTCAATATAAGATTGCGCCTCACCTCTGGAAACACCTATTTGCCGAGCTAAGCCAAAAGCGGACATCCCGTAAATCAATCCAAAATTAATGGCCTTAGCAGAACGCCTTAAGTCGGAAGTCACTTGACTCGGGTATACGCCAAAGACTTCCGCCGCTGTCGTTTGATGAATATCTTCCCCGGCACTAAAAGCAGCCAACAAACCTTCATCGGCAGACAAATGAGCCATAATACGTAATTCAATTTGAGAATAATCAGCGGCCACTAAACAAAAGCCTTCGGGTGCAATAAATGATTGCCTTATTTTGCGTCCCTGCTCACTCCGTACCGGTATGTTTTGAAGATTAGGCTCTGTTGACGACAGCCGACCCGTCGCCGTAACCGCTTGATGATACGAGGTATGTACACGACCCGTTTTTACTTGCACTAATTGGGGTAATTTATCGGTATAAGTGGACTTTAATTTACTTAACTGACGATAATCTAAAATTATTTTAGGCAACGCAAAATCCATTGCCAACTCCTGTAAAACCGACTCTGCCGTTGACGGTTGTCCCTTCGGTGTTTTCTTAAGCACCGGCAATTGTAACTGGTCATATAAGATTTCTTGAATTTGCTTAGGCGAACTCAAATTAAAAACCTTTCCAGCTTCTTCGTGCGCCCGTAATTCCAACCCAATAATTTGATTTGCTAATTCCATACTCTGTTGATTTAGCATCGAATAGTCTAATAAAACACCATTGCGCTCAATACGCATTAACACTTTAATTAAGGGCCGCTCAACGGTCTCATACAAAAGACGCATCGCACCTAACGGTTTCAATGCGGCCCAAAGCTTCTGGTGTAACTGCAATGTAACATCGGCATCTTCAGCAGCATAGGGCGCTGCTTGTTTGATAGCAACATCCTGAAATGAAATTTGTTTAGCCCCTTTGCCGGCAACATCTTCATAATGAATCGTCTCCCGCCCTAAATAATACTTCGCCAAAGAGTCCATATCATGACGCGTCACGATACTATTCAGCACATAAGACTGCAACATCGTATCATGCGCAATACCCTGTAAATGAATACCATAATTAGCGAGTACATGGGCATCATATTTTAAATTCTGACCAATCTTCTTTTTTTCCGAATCTTCCAGTAATGGTTTTAACCGTGCTAAAACATGATCACGTGATAATTGTTGTGGTGCATCGGGGTCATTATGTGCAACGGGAAGATAAGCGGCTTGTGCTGAATCAATTGAAAATGAAACCCCCACAACTTCAGCCTGAAGATAATTTAAACTCGTTGTTTCCGTATCAAACGAAAATAAGGTCGCTGCCTGTAATTGATTTAACCAATAATCAAAACGCTGCTCAGTGTAAATCGTTTCATAATCAACCGCATTATTAAATTGCTCAGATAACTCTTGTTTTAACACCGGCTGTTCTGCTAATTTTTTACTCCAAGAAACAAACCCTAAAGCTGTAACCAACTGCTGCAATACCCGGGTATCTAATGGCTGTTGCTTTAAGTCATCCATCACATAAGGCAGTTGTAAATCACATTTTATTGTTGTCAGTGTCTTAGAAAGCAGCAACTGATCTAAGCTTGCACGTAGACTCTCACCCACCTTTCCTTTAATTGACTCCGCCGATGCAATAACCTGTTCTAAGGTCTGAAATTGGTTCAGCCATTTTGCTGCGGTTTTCGGACCAACTTTAGGAACGCCCGGAATATTATCGACGGTATCTCCCATCAAGGCGAGATAATCTATAATTTGCTCTGGCAATACACCAAACTTATCCTGAACCCCCTGGATATCCATCACCTTATTGGTCATCGTATTAACCAAACTAACTTGGCCATTCACTAACTGAGCCATGTCCTTATCACCCGTGGAAATAACAACTTGAAATCCCTGTGACTGCGCTAAGTGAGTCAGCGTGCCAATAACATCATCTGCCTCCACATCCGATTCAATAATAAGCGGCAAACCCATTGCCCGAATAACTTCAAATAAAGGCGCAATTTGAACCTTAAGATCATTCGGCATGGGCGGTCTATTGGCTTTATATTCACGGTACAACTGATGTCTAAAGGTTTTCCCTGGCGCATCGAAGACAACGGCTACATAAGGTGTATTCTCATCGGCTAATAGACGCTTTAGCATATTTGTAACACCGTAAATCGCATTAGTCGGTTGACCCTGATCATTACTTAACGGAGGAACCGCATGAAAGGCTCTAAATAAAAAAGAGGAACCATCGACCAGTACTAATCGATTAACTTCATTACTTTCCATCATTACTCATACCCATAAACAGTTCTTCAACCTGAAAAAAAGCCGTACCCAATAAAGCAACCGCCTGATAAAAACAAGCCGATGGCGTTTCGTTAATATCTTTAAAAAAGATCGGCATCCACACATTCATATGCTTTTTAAAAAAACCGAACTGCTCATTCCGGTCCTCTCGTACCAATATAGCCATCACTTCACACAGGGCCGCCACATGATCCTCAGGTTCCCGACTATTTTCTTGTCGCTTAAAACCCATAATCTGCAAGTCTTGTCGAAGCATTGCTAAGGGCTTATCCATTAAAAAACCAGTCTGATAATAACAGCCATAAGGTAATAACTCTCCGCGCGCTACACCAATAAATAATTGTTGAAACTCCGCACTAATAGCGGCTATTTTCATCGTTTTAGCAACACTAAATAATTGACCCCAAGCAATGGAAACCGGTGTCTCTTTTACCGATGCCTGAGTACTTATTGATGCTAACAATGACAAGGTTTGTCTATTTGGTTCAGCAACAAATAAATGCGCTAACAAACTATATGTATTAGCCCGTAACTGATGTTCCAAATCTTGTTCCTGTGCTCCCATAGCTTTCAACCGAACTGATTCTTAATTCGACAATCCTCACACATTTCCAATCGTTTCAATGCCTCCCCCTGAAACATGGGGTGCCCTGATAACTTTTCCTTCATAACCGTTATCATTTTTTCTGTTGCAAAGGGCTTTTGACAGTGAATACAATGAAACGCTAATTCCTCATGTAAACGCCTAGCACTACGAGTCCCGACACTATCAAAAACATAACGCGCACTTAACGCAACAGCCTGTTCTGGACACGTTGAAACACACAAATTACATTGCAAGCATAATGATTCAATAAAATTTAATTGCGGACTGTTTTGTCCAGATTGTAACGCACCCGAGGGGCATGCAGAAACACAAGAAAAACACAAAGTACACAAATCTCTTGCTACCTTCACTTCACCCCAGGCCGTGTTACCCGTTAATTTTACTTGTATCGGTTGTTGAATGGCAAAGTTAAATAAATGATCTACCGCCAATCGAAAAACGGTTCGCTTATCATTATCACTGGCAAAAGTAGCCGGCGGAATCGTCAAAAATTCAGCCTCGGTATTTTGCACTAAAACACCTTCGGAGCGATACAACAATTTTTCTGAAAAACCCATGCCGGCTAAGATTGCACGGGTTACTTCTACCTCATTATTAAGCGCCAGTTCACTGCTGGCTAACAACGGTGCTGAATTATAAAGAACAACCAGACCTGCCCCAAAAGCCAACGCCGCTAGCCAAACTTCAGCTCCCACTGAAGATAACGACTCCAATGGAAATAATAAATAGTCATTCAGATTCGAAGTCAAAACACCCCTTTCTTCTTCATTGCAAAAAACAACAATCGGGTGAACCCCTCCGGCTGCATAAAATGCTGTTAACATCGACCGTAACTGATTCAGTGTGTCTTGACGAGAAGGGTATTGATAATTCATTGCTCCGGATGGACAAACGACCGAACAATCACCACAACCTTGGCATAAATATGGATTTACTACGATTTGAAAATCAACCGAGGTTATTGCATCGGCGCTGCAGATCTCAATACATTGCCGGCACCCCTCTATCTGATTTCGACTGTGGGCACATTTATCCTTTAAATAGGAAAAATACTTAGGTTTATCAAAAACACCAATAAGGTCATTTAATTGCTCAACAACAAGTGATAATTCACCGATCGCTGTCAATTGAAAATAACCAATTGGACTTAAGATTGATTGCAAGCCCACCCCTTGACGCAAATCCAAAACTAAATCAAAGCTAGTCGCTACACCGGTAACTGTAAAATTACCTAAATATCCAGACAATTGAAGATTAACAACAGTCTCTATAAGATTCACTTCTTCAGGTAATCGAGCCCGTTCTTGACTTGTATAACTACCCACACATAAAACTGAGACTGAAAATGCATTTAATAATGACAAGCTCTCAAGAACTTCGGGTATCGCACCGATGACCAATAACGACCCTTCTGATTCAAATGTTACATAAGGTGCTGCCTCAACGATGCATTGATCAACGGCCTGTTGTGCTAATTCAACCGGACTGTTGATCATCTTGATTCCTTACCTTTTTAACATCTTGATCTTGGCACTCGTTTTCACACTCGACGATCTCCGTTTGCTGCTGTTGCGGCAGCACTTCATCAAGCAATCTTTTTTTCATTTCATGCGGGATAATATTCCCCCGCAATTCAAAAAAAGTATAATCCTCATCGTATTCATTCAACCCATCAAGAATAGAAAATTCTTTCTTTTGTAGCAATTGCTTAAGAACTGTTTCTGTTAACTCTTCTTTACTAAACGGTTCATCTTCAGGTAATAAATCTTGATGCTGGCTTATTTTTGATATACCCGATGGTCTTAATTTCCATGGCCAAAAAAAACCTATACGTCGAATCATAACTTTACTGTATTAAAAACACGAAGAAAACAAATCCATTAGACAACAAAATAAAGTCATCAAGCAATGCCTGATCAACACAATATTAAAAATAAAATTGCAGCCACTCAATAATAAGCTATTTTTTAGCTGTCACTATGTGAAGTTATATTCGTAGTATTTTAATGTCTTAATTTTAAAGGAGATTTAAAATGTTTAAATATTTTGTTTTTCTACTTTTTTTTTCATTAACCGTAAAAGCAGTGCCCATCAATATAAATACGGCCAATGGCACCGAGCTCGCCAAAAGCCTTAATGGTATCGGATTCAAAAAAGCTCAAGCTATTATTGATTACCGAGAAAAACATGGCTCTTTTTCATCACTTAATGAGTTAAATCGAGTAAAAGGTATTGGCAAAAAAACACTTGAAAATAATCAGCAAGATATTTTTTTTACCACGCCCTAACACGCTTTTTTCGCATTCTGGAAAACAGTGACTGACTTATAACAATAAAAAAACCCTATTACTGGAATCAGTAATAGGGTCAAAACTACATTAGTAATCATTTTTTGGAGGGTAATTACCAATGCTTAAACAACTTGAGAGATTTTAAGCAACTTTTCTTCGTACCCACAGCGTCATTAAACTGCTACTTATAAACGAAACCACCGAAAAAACGTACTGACCGGAAATAAAACTACAAAGTCCTAAAATAAACACAGTGGCGATTAAAAAATCTTTTCTCAGGTCAGACACGATAAATCCTCTATAAAATTATTAAATTCAAAAAAACCACGACAAACCAATTATTTAGCGAGCTTGCAGTGTTGATGTGGGTCATTATACAATGCTATAAATAAATAACAATTAGCACATTTATTGATTAATTATTTCTTAAAAGGAAACTATTGGATGGACAAATTAACCAGCATGACTGTTTTTGTCCGTGTGGCCCACAACGGGAGCTTTGTGGGGGGCGCCCGGGATCTGTCAATTTCCAGAGCCATGGCTACCAAACACATTATGCATTTAGAAACAAAACTCGGTGTTCGTTTATTTAACAGAACAACCCGACAATTAAGCTTAACCGAAATTGGCTCTGCATACCTTGATCGCTGCCAACAAGTGTTATCAGATGTCTATGAAATGGAAGCCTCTGTGACCCACATGCACACAGAACCACAAGGCACACTTCGCCTAAGCGCACCAACCGTTTTCGGAACATCCTATATAACTCCGGCATTATCTGAATTTATTGAGCTACACCCGAAATTAAATATTGACCTTATTTTACAAAGTAACCCCAGTAATTTAATTGATGATGGCATTGATATCGCCATTCTTCTTGGCGCCCTCGAAAACAGCAGTTTTATTGCCCGTAAACTTGCAAGCTATGAACTTGTCGTGTGCGGCTCACCCCGCTACTTTAACAAGAGGGGAACCCCTCAAGAACCCCAAGATCTCAAACAACACAATTGCCTGATCAACTTAGCTATGCCGCCCTATAACCAATGGAAATTCCATCAAGGTCACACTAAAACCTCTGTAAAAGTATCTGGAAGTTTTCAAGCCAATATTGCCGACCCTATTCGCATTGCCGCTATTCAAGGTACCGGTATCGTTATGCTTCCCAGTTACATGGTTAATGAAGCTATTAATAAGGGTCACCTTCAAGTGATTCTGTCTAATTATTCACTGCCACCGCTTCAAGTTAATGCGGTTTATCCTCATCGTAAATATCTATCCGCCAAAGTCAGTGATTTCTTAACTTTTTTACAAGATTGGTTAAACCCGCTCAATGACACTAAACGCAAAAATAATGATTATATCTGATAAAAACAAATGGGATCTGCGCTATCTTCATGCAGATCATGTACAATACCCTGTTGCAGAAGTATTATCTGAAAACGCCTATTTATTGCCCCAATCAGGCAATGCTTTAGATTTAGCTTGTGGGATAGGTGCCAATGCCATTTTTTTGGCTAGTCATGGCTTAACAACCGTTGCTTGGGATAGCTCAAATATTGCAATTAAAAAACTAAAGGATTTTGCCAGCGGTAAAAAATTACCCCTTACCCCTGAAGTGCTACAGATTAAACCAGCCAATTTAAAACCGACTTCTTATGATGTCATTGTTGTGAGTAAATTCTTAGATCGTGACCTCTGTGCAAATATAACCAATAGCCTTAAACCGGGTGGCTTAGTTTTTTATCAAACCTTCACTCAGGAAAAAACAACATTACAAGGTCCAAGTAATCCTGACTTCTTGTTAGCTAAAAATGAATTACTGAATTTATTTAATAGCTTAAACGTGATCTATTACCGCGAAAACGGAAAGCTCGGCAGTATTTCCCAAGGCATTAGAAACCAAGCTCTTTTTATAGGTCAAAGGTCATGATTATGATTATAAATAAAAACCCGTTAGAAGCATGGGACTTCATGCAAAGTAACCCTGAAGCCATTCTCATTGACGTACGCACCAAAGTGGAATTTTCTTTTATTGGTCACCCCATTAACGCTATTCATATTCCATGGAAAGAAGCACCTGGCTGGCAAGTAAACCCAGACTTTATTTCTACCGCTCAACAATATATTGATGATACCAATACTCCGATCTTATTACTTTGTCGAAGTGGTGCTCGATCATTAGCAGCGGCCAATGTCCTTGCAGAAAAAGGATACCAAAACTTAATTAACATTAGTGAAGGTTTTGAGGGTGACTTAGATGCACAAAAACACCGAGGCACCTTAGGTGGATGGCGTTACCACAATCTACCTTGGGAACAAACCTAATCTGCTTAACATTCATTTACTCAAAAAATTTAGGTCTATAAGACGTGATAGAAAAAATTAGAAATATTGCCATTATCGCTCATGTTGATCATGGCAAAACCACACTGGTTGACAAACTCCTTCAACAATCCGGTACTTTTGCCAATCATGTACGCATCGATGAACGCATGATGGACTCCAATGATATTGAAAAAGAACGTGGCATTACCATTCTGGCCAAAAATACAGCACTAAATTGGAATGACTACCATATCAATATTGTAGACACACCCGGTCATGCTGATTTTGGCGGCGAGGTCGAACGTGTACTCTCTATGGTTGATTCTGTTTTACTGTTAGTTGATGCCGTTGACGGTCCCATGCCTCAAACCCGCTTTGTAACGCAAAAAGCTTTTGCACTTGGTCTCAACCCTATTGTTGTAATTAACAAAATTGACCGACCCGGTGCGCGTCCTGACTGGGTGCTCGATCAAACTTTTGACCTGTTTGACCGATTAGGCGGTACCGATGAACAATTAGATTTCCCTGTCGTTTATGCCTCAGCATTAAATGGCTATTCCAGTTTGGAAGATGATGTTCGAGACGGTGATATGACACCCTTATTTGAAACCATTATCGATAAAGTAAACCCACCTCATGTTGATATAACAGCACCCTTTCAGATGCAAGTTATCAGTTTGGACTATAATTCTTATGTCGGTGTTATTGGTGTCGGACGCATTCAAAAAGGCACCGTAAAACGTAATATGCCACTCACGCTTATATCCAGTGATGGTAAAACGCGTAATGGTCGCATGTTAAAAATTTATGGTTTCCACGGCCTTGAACGTATTGAAGTTGAATCTGCGCAAGCCGGTGAAATTATCGCTTTTTGTGGTATTGACAAATTACAAATATCAGAGACCTTATGCGACCCTGCAACGGTAGAGTCTTTGCCAGCATTATCAATTGATGAACCCACGGTCAGCATGACCTTTCAAGTAAATAACTCTCCTTTTGCTGGCAAGGAAGGCAAATTCATAACCACGCGCCAAATCCGAGACCGCTTAGATAAAGAATTACAACACAATGTCGCTTTACGTGTTGAAGCAACCGATGATCCTGATAAATTTAAAGTCTCCGGCCGTGGCGAATTACACTTATCCGTATTAATAGAAAATATGCGGCGCGAAGGATTTGAAATGGGTGTGTCTCGCCCAGAAGTTATTATCAAAGAAATTGATGGTATTAAATCTGAACCATTTGAATATGTCACCATCGAGATTGAAGAAAATCACCAAGGCACTATTATGGAAAGGTTGGGGGATCGAAAGGGTGACCTAAAAGACATGGTTCCCGATGGCAAAGGACGTATTCGTTTAGAATACATTGTCCCTTCTCGTGGCTTATTAGGTTTTCAAACCGAATTTCTGACCGCCACCTCCGGTTCTGGTTTGTTCTACCATGTTTTCGACCATTACGGCCCGGTTAAAGAAGGCGCTGTTGGTTTACGCACCCGTGGCGTCTTAGTTTCAATGGCTAAAGGAAAAGCAGTTGATTATTCGCTGTATCCATTACAAGCACGCGGTGAATTATTAGTCGTTAATGGCGACGAGATATACGAGGGTATGTTAGTTGGAATACATTCGCGCAACAACGATTTAGCGGTAAATCCAACCAAACCTAAGCCACTAACCAATGTACGTGCATCAGGAACCGATGAGAGCTTAACTTGCGCGCGCATTCAAAAAAGGACCTTAGAACAAGCATTAGAATTTATTAGTGATGATGAATTGGTTGAAGTGACCCCTAAGTCTATTCGTTTGCGTAAAATTTTATTAAAAGAAATTGACCGCAAACGCGCAAAATAAATTTGTAAGAAGGACTCACAACGTAAATTAGCTTAACGCATCGAACTAATTATTAGTGGCCTTAAATAATTAAGGCCATAGTTGCACGCCGCTCCCTTTCCTTTAGATAAACCCTTGTTGATTAGAACAAGGGTTTATTTAATAATAAATCAAAAAAATTGAATTGTTTTAGTTTTACATGATTGAGCTTAAATTATAGTAAAATGATCGTATTAAAACATAACCAGGCTTGTAATGAATCAACGTATTGCAGAAGTTGAGCGAAATACGCTCGAAACACAAATTAAAATTACCCTTAACCTAGACGGCCGTGGCCAATCTGACATGACCACCGGAATACCTTTTCTGGAGCACATGTTAGAACAAATTAGTCGACACGGTCTGATTGATATCAACCTAAATGCTCAGGGTGATTTACATATAGACGCCCACCACACCGTTGAAGATATTGGTATTACGTTAGGACAAGCTTTTAGTAAGGCTCTCGGTGACAAAAAAGGAATTACTCGTTATGGGCACAGTT
>DTSI01000041.1 GCA_012965425.1 Methylococcaceae bacterium | reverse complement strand
GCCTCATTTTTTACCGCACTAAAAAGATCCTCAAGTGCACTGTTATAGTGTGACAATTTTAAAACACGCACTAATCTTAGAATTCGAAGAGCTCTCATATCCGCTCCCGGAAACAATATTTGCAGATAAAAAGGTAGAATTGCAAGTAAGTCAATTAATCCGTAGAAACCGAATATGTATTCACGTCGTCCGCGCCAACTCTGACCGTGATCAGAATATTTTGCACCATTAGCCCAAAGGCGTAAGATATATTCAAGAGTAAAAAACATGACACTCCAGAATTCAAACAAATCAAAATATTGCGCATAAGCCGTTTGTATCGCTGATACAGATTCTAGAATAACGGCTAGGATATTACACAAAACCAGAGTTGTTATGAAGATGTCACATGTTTTACTGGCTCTGTCCTGGTCAGTAGCTTGCTCCAGTATTTCCATTAGTCGCCGTTGTATCTTCGCTATTTTCATAAGATTCTATTCTGATGTAGTGAGCTTATTTTATGCATTACAATATTTCTTTGGAGCGCGATTAAAGTTGTATTTTCGCACAGTGACGAATTGACTAAATTCTCAACTAGCCCATATTTTTCCTAAGTTTGATTCGTTTTCGCATAAAACCCCTTTCCCTCAAGAGTGTTAAATTTTCGTTCCCCAAAACTTTTGACGAACTCGT
The DNA here is from genome assembly GCA_012965425.1 of Methylococcaceae bacterium. GTDB lineage: Bacteria > Pseudomonadota > Gammaproteobacteria > Methylococcales > Methylomonadaceae > OPU3-GD-OMZ. The sequence goes on along the minus strand of DTSI01000041.1, from coordinate 3,603 downwards.
TATGTCCATAATGGTTAAACATTCTCATCGTCTTTATGTCAGGCATTGCTATGCCTGCGGTGAGTGCAAAACATTTTTGGTCATCTTATGACCCTATGATGAAAGTATTTCATAATCAAACTATTCGATTTACAATTCACATTGTTCTAACACTAATTCTATTACTTTAGGAAACCAAGATATTAATCGACAATAGAGCCCTTTACTTTAGGGCACGTATTCCTTCTTGCATGACAGCTCGTAAATGGTTCCCAAAGATAAGCACAACCAACCTTATTTAATTCCTTACACAAAGGCTCATAACGCAAAAAAAATCTTGCCTAGCATCTTCAGTCGCTGCCAGCCATGGAGAGCGAGTGAAAGAGTTTGATCTACGCCGGATGTATCGATCACCCAATGGTACAATCCGTAATTTTCTCGGGGGGATAATCTTTCGAGAGCCTATTGTTTGTCAAAATACCCCCAAGTTTGTACCTAACTGGACTCACCCTATTTGTATCGGTCGTCATGTTTTTACTGATCAATATCGTGCAATCGATTTTAGATCTAAAGGTGAAGGTAAGTTAACGATTAGTTTTACACCTGATGAGGCTGGAGAGGAGCAAACTTATAAAGTATACGATTTTGAGGGTGATGAGGCGGCGCATGGTACGGTAACACGCCATTATAAACAGCATCAACAAGTAGAGAAAACCTCAACTAACCCCATAGCTTCTATTTTTGCTTGGACTAGAGGTTTAGCCTTTAGGGCAAAGTTAGATAACAATTACGAATTAATGCAATTCTGCAAGACGTTAGAAAAGGTTTGTATTGATACTGTGGAGTCAGGGGAAATGACAAAAAATTTAGCGTTATGTATTCCTGGGCGTGAAGTTAATGAATCTCACTATCTAACGACCGAAGTATTTTTAAATAAACTTAAGATTAATTTAGCAGAACATTTTTAATTTATATCAGTTGGGTATAATGCGCATATAACCTTAAAGTTTTATAAATGAGACAGGCTCTTCAAAATTCTGTGCCGCATAAAGCACTGCATCTGTATGATCATTGATTCAGTGCACCATCAAGTGTCGAGCTTCAAAAAAGATGGCAACCTGAGATAAGGTTAAATTCCACTTTTAAATTGGTATCGTCCATTTCTTACTGGCATTTAGAATGCCCAAATATAATAATTTAATCAGGCTGTTATCATTTTAAAACCGCCTTTGGTTTTGGTCAGTTTGCGAAATGGTCGATGTACTGCTTCAATAGCATTGGTGGTATAAATCACTCTTCGAATCGCTTCAGGGAAACGAAAATAGACCGATAAATTATCACTGCTTCCACCATGATTGAATCACGATAGGATATTTATCGCCTCAGATTCTCTCAAGATCCTCCAGTGCCGATTCAGCGGCTTCTTTATTCAAAGCCTGATGGTGTTTAGAACCTACAACCCGTAGCAAATTGCGGGTTTGGTGAACAATACATAACTAAACTTCAGTTTGGGGGGAAATGGTCTGTATCGCTTCAACAAAGTCCCTCAAACTATCAGCCGAAGTGATGAGAATATCTTTGACTCCTCGATTTTGTAAATCACTCAGCACCCCTAGCCAAAAGTTGGCGCCCTGAACCCTCGGATAGATACAGACCTTGGACTTCTTTTTTGCCTTGAAGGTTAAGGTCAAGAACCGTGCAAATGGAACGATTTTGGTCATACCCCTGAGTAAGCACTTTGTAGTGAATGGCACTCAGCCATACAAAGGGGTAATGTGAATCCAGTGACCGCTGCTGTCAGGCTTTAACGGTATCAATGATTTTATCGGTAATCGCACTGAAGATGCGGTAGAAGCTAAGATCCCATTGTAACCCTCCCCTAAAATCAGAATAGATTTAATAGAGTTTTCTCATTATATTAACCGTAATGGAGAACTTAACAATGAAACGCAATAAATTTACAGAAAGGCAAATATTCAATATTTTAAAAGAAGGTGAATCCGGTGCTTTAATAGTGCCTGATCTGTGTCGTCAACATGGTGTCGCCCAAAGTACGTATTATAAATGGAAATCAAAATATGGAGGTATGGAAGCCTCTGATTTATCTCGGCTCAAAGCGCTTGAAGAGGAAAATCGTAAACTTAAAAAATTGTTTGCCGATGTCAGTTTGCAAAACATGGCGTTAAAGGACGTCATTGAAAAAAAGCTGTAAAGCCAACCGAACGCAAACAGTTTGTGCGCTATGCCGTCATTGAACTAAGGTTAGGCGTTGTGTTGGCTTGTGAAGCCTTTAAAATTAGTCGCTGTATGTATTATTATCAGCCTAAGTTAGTTGATGATACCGTCATTATTGATGAACTTTCAGCGTTAGCTGAAAAGCATCCAAAGTATGGTTTTAGGAAGCTCTTTATGCGACTGAGAAATCAAGGTTTTAGTTGGAACCACAAGCGAGTCTACCGCATTTATTGCGGCTTGAAACTGAATTTAAGGCGTAAAGGTAAAAAGCGTTTGCCGAACCGACACCCAGAACCCTTGACGGTACCCTCAAGTGCAAACGATTCATGGTCAATGGACTTTATGAGCGACAGTTTGTATTCTGGACGCCGATTTAGAACTTTTAATATCATTGATGACTTTAATCGTGAGTCATTGGCTATTGAAATTGACAGCAGTTTACCGACGACACGTGTGATTAGAGTCCTTGACCGCATTGCTGCCTATCGAGGTTATCCTAGGCAAATACGCCAAGATAATGGCCCTGAGTTTATTGCACATACCCTTGAGTTATGGGCAAAAGAACATGATGTAAAGCTAGAATTTATCAAGCCAGGAACACCGACACAAAATGCCTATATTGAACGATTTAATCGCACCTATAGAAATGAAGTATTAGATTGTTATTTATTTAACTCGCTCAGTGAGGTTCGTGACATCACTGATGACTGGATGATTGATTATAATTACGAGCGACCTCACGAGTCACTTAATGATTTACCACCAAAGATTTATGAACAGCAATTAACTTGAGATTACTCTATTTGAATCTGTTCTAATTTTGGGAGTGTTACAATTGGCTATTGAAATTGATAGCAGTTTACCGACGACACGTGTGATTAGAGTACTTGACCGCATTGTTGCTTATCGAGGTTACCCCAGGCAAATACGCCAAGATAATGGCCCTGAGTTTATCATGCATACCCTTGAGTTATGGGCAAAAGAACACGGTGTAAAGCTGGAATTTATAAAGCCAGGCACACCGACACAAAATGCTTATATTGAACGATTTAATCGCACCTATAGAAATGAAGTATTAGATTGTTATTTATTTAACTCGCTCAGTGAGGTTCGTGACATCACTGATGACTGGATGATTGATTATAATTACGAGTAACCTCACGAGTCACTTAATGATTTACCACCAAAGATTTATGAACAGCAATTAGCTTGGGATTACTCTATTTGAATGTATTCTAATTTTAGGAGGGTTACAATACAACTCTAATAGACTGAGATATTTTAGAAAATTTATGAACCTTTTGGGAAATTTACGGCGTCTATCATTTAGTAACGCTAGATCCTGACTCATACATGAATGTCACGGTGTTATGTTAGTTGTCTATAAAA
>DTSI01000040.1:3835-4282 GCA_012965425.1 Methylococcaceae bacterium | reverse complement strand
TAAATCTATTCTGATTTTAGGGGAGGGTTACAACTAATAAATGAGGAATTATTATGTTTCAAAATACCATCAACAAAGCGCCTTATGTTTTTGTCCCCAATGAATCCCTTATTGATTATCCTAAATAGTTTCTATAGCGCAAGTTTTTTACTATCAAAGTATTCTTGTTTTCATTTTTTCTCCATTATTTACCCATTACTCCTCAAAGATTGTAGCCAGTCCTAGTGATTTAATAACACTGACTTTTAGTTATTAAATTTCGAGTTTGAGGAAAGGTGAATGAATAAAAGAACTTGTTTAAACTCACGGGTTTTGGCTGTTTTAGGTTTATTACTTTGCAGTGTTGTTAATGCAGCAGACTATGCCAATATCAATAGTGTTAGCCAAGGTGAGTTTTTATTTAACACGGATACCGCTAATAAATACAGGGTAGCACCAACGATTTCT
>DTSI01000040.1:3144-3825 GCA_012965425.1 Methylococcaceae bacterium | reverse complement strand
ATTGACGTGACAGGGCCCATTGCTAGAACCAAAGTCAGGCAACGTTTTAGTAATCCCAGTGACCAGTGGAACTGATGCCTTTCCGTTACCCGAAGATGCAGCAATCAATCATATGAAGATTTTAGTTGGTGGACGAATCATTGAAGGGGTTATTCGTGAAAAAGGGCAGGCCAGAAAGATTTATGAGCAAGCAAAAAGTAAGGGTAAACGGACAAGTCTCGTAGAACAACAACGGCCTAACTTATTTACAACGTCTGTGGCCAATATTGCACCTTCTGGTGTTATTGATATTGAGATTGAATATCAAGAATTACTAACCTTGGACCAAGGGCAATATAGTCTGCGATTTCCAATGGCTTTGACACCGCGTTATTCTCTTAGTGATAAATCTAGTTTTAATCAATATGCCCCCCCTGTTGTTGGGCGCTGGGTCAATGTTGTAGAAAAGGCTGGTAAGGCACTTGTTGAGCCCATTAAAAAACACTCCGAATTATCCATTACGGTTAATCTTAATGCCGGATTTTCGGTTGAGAACATAGAAAGTACTTACCACCCCGTTACGATTAATAATATAACGGACAGTGATCAAGGAGAAATTAAACGGATTAAGTTAGGTCTGGTTGCTCATCGGGGTGAACATAATTTTGAATTGGTGTGGAAACCCAAAACAGATATTATCCC
>DTSI01000040.1:0-3100 GCA_012965425.1 Methylococcaceae bacterium | reverse complement strand
TGGATAAGAGTCTTGATGAAAAACGACATAGAGATGTGACCTACAATATTGATACATCGGGTTTTATGGGTGGTGAGTCTATTACCCAAGCTAAAAAGGCCTTGCGTAATACTTTGATGCGCTTATCGATTGCAGATACTTTTAATATCATTGAGTTTAATAGCACGGCTAGTAGTCTGTTTAAGAAATCCGTACCGGCAACCACACAGGCTATTGATGAAGCCGATGATTTTATAGCGGGTCTTGACGCACAAGGTGGCACCGAGATGATGCCTGCATTGGAAATGGCTTTGGACTCCACTACTGAAGGGAATAATGAACGCTTGCAACAAATCGTCTTTATTACTGACGGCGCTGTTGAACATGAAGAAAAGCTCTTTAAGTTGATCAATAACAATCTGAGTGAGCGCCGTTTGTTTACAGTTGCAATTGGATCCGCACCTAACTCCTATTTTATGCGTAAATCGGCACAGTTCGGTCGTGGTTCTTATACCTTTATTGGTGATACCCAAGAAGTGTCAGACAAGATGGATCAATTATTTTCCAAGATGGAACAAGTGGTCATGACTGATTTACACCTTGAACTCGAGGGAATCGAAGGAGAGGTGGCACAAGTGTTACCTGAAAAGTTACCGGACCTTTATTATGGTGAGCCAGTGGTGCTGTCATTAAAAATGAAACAGATACCTGAGCGAGCCGTTATAACCGGTCGCCTGAATGGTCATACCTGGGTGAATGCCGTCCGCCTTAAAAGAAGTACGCATCAGTCTGGATTAAAAGTCTTGTTTGGGCGGCGAATGATTGAATCTTGGATGGATAATAAAGTACTAGGCGCTGAGAAGGAAGTAGTCCGTAAAGCGATTGTTGATTTAGGGTATTACTATCACTTAGTCAGTCAATACACCAGTTTGGTTGCTGTTGATGTGACCCCTGCAGACAAATTACGTGAGCTTGAATTTAAGCAACAAGAACTCGTTAAAGATGGATCCTATTTGTCTTTGGCTAAGACGGCAACTAACTCACAGATTCAAATTATCATAGGGTTTTTATTATTACTGTTTTCATGTGCCATTTGGTTATGGAAGGGCAGAGTTGAAAAACTCAAGGTAGGTGATAACCCTTGATACGTCGTGTTATTGCATCACTTATCTTAGGCGTGGGTTTATGTTTACTGGTAAGTGGTTCTTGGATACAAATAAAGACGGTTGTCGCACAAGAGTTATTAGAGCAATCATGGCAACAGACATTAGAGCATGGAAGCCGCGTTCAACCTTGGCCATGGGCAGACCATTGGCCTGTGGCGCAACTTAAGCTTCCTAAAACAGAGAGTGAGTTTATTGTACTAAGCGGTGATAGCGGCTCTGCACTCGCATTTGCGCCAGGATGGAACACCAAGAGCGCAAAACTAGGAGATAAGGGCGTAATGATGATCAGTGCCCACCGAGATACGTATTTCAAGATATTGAACGATACTGCAATAGGGGATCAAATTAGTGTTGTTACAGATCAGGGTGAAACCGTTAATTATCAAGTTAAAACAATAGAAGTTGTTGACTCCACCGTGGCAACTATGAAAACAGAACAACCAGGGCAGATATTAGTGTTAGTGACGTGTTATCCATTTGATGTCGTAGTAACAGGAGATTCACTACGTTATGTGGTGATCGCGGAGGCAGTTACAAAAAAAAGTTGTGTTTTTTTATTCATGTAAGTTGAAAGTTAAGGAGATTGTATGGTGATTTTTATTAGATACAAAAGCGTTCTTGTCTTGTCGGTAATGGTTTTGTTGGGAGTCAGCAGTACTGCATTTTCTGGAGCGTATGTCCCTGATCCAGAGGTTAATGAATACCATAAGAAATATCTATCGCTTAAGTTAGGTGCTTCTGTTATTGAAAATAGTGGCGTTTCTGATGCGGATGTAACGAGTTTGTCCGGTGGGGAGTATTCGGCAGATGTTGGGCATTATGTAGCCGCTGCAATTGGAATGGTAATGGATAGGTATAGGATCGAGTTTGAAGTTGCAAACCAAACGAACGATCTTGATAACCTCAGTGCAAAAAGTATAGCTACCGGTATAAGAGGTAGTAACCGTATTCCCGGTGTTGATGCGTTGGTCACTACATTTTTAGTTAATGGTTATAAAGATTTTGTATTAAGTGGTGGTGTTTCTGCCTATATCAGTAGTGGGGTTGGTATCGCATACGGAGAATTAGATTTAGCGGGAGGAAATACAGTTATTGACGGTGCAAATTGGAATTGGCAAGAGCATGACCAAGATGATACAGTTTTTGCTTGGCAACTCGGGGCCGGGGTCGGTTATGAATTAACAAAAGCGATGAGCTTTGATGTTGGGTATCGTTATTTAGGTTCATCTGATTTTGAATATGGGAATACCAACATTGAATTTGGAAGCCATAATGTAACAGCAGGCGTTAGGTACACATTTTAGATGATTCAGTTCTTGATAGTGGCGTTGGGATTGCTATGCACAGAACTTATTTTTTTGTTGGTTGTCTACTGATTGTCATATGAGATTCTTTAATGCACTAGATTGATGTTTATCCTCCAATCAGTAATCAGTTTGAGTTGCGTATAACTCCAAACATTGATCTGGTGCGCCCTTTTTTAGGACTTTAAAAGCTTTGTGCACTCCCCAGTCCTGTGTGACCGCCAGTTCATAAAATGCTTTGTTGTAGACACCGCTGGAATAATTCTATTAAAGTCTGGTTATAATTATAATTACAAAGCTGTTACCGGAGATGTTGTGTTACTGAAAAAGCTTCCCATTAGATCATCTATTCCTTTTTTAACTGTGTTATCAAACATGACTTTTGGGTGTTTATTCTCGTAGGCATATTTACTTTTTGGTGTGTATTCGATTTCAGTCCGATTGGTCCAGACCATATCACCGGTTGAGGTGTCCTGGGCATAGATCCTTATCTGTACTACAACTGACCTCTTTGCAGTTTTATAGTCGTCTTTGTCATAGTCTTTTGAAGGACCGAAGAATATATTTTCTAACAATTGTGCTATTAAAGGAAATATGCCACGGTTTGAAAGAATGTTTGTTTCAACATCCTTATACCTGTAATCCCCCCTG
>DTSI01000039.1 GCA_012965425.1 Methylococcaceae bacterium | reverse complement strand
TTAAAAGTTCTAAATCGGCGTCCAGAATACAAACTGTCGCTCATAAAGTCCATTGACCAGGAGTCGTTTGCACTTGAGGGTACCGCCAAAGGTTCTGGGTGTCGGTTCGGCAAACGCTTTTTGCCTTTACGCCTTAAATTCAGCTTCAAGCCGCAATGAATGCGATAGACTCGCTTATGGTTCCAACTAAAACCTTGATTTCTCAGTCGCATAAAGAGCTTCTTAAAAACCATACTTTGGATGCTTTTCAGCTAACGCTGAGAGTGCATCAATAATGGCGGTATCAGCAACGAACTTAAGCTGATAATAATACATACAGCGGCTAATGTTAACGGCTTCACAAGCCAACACAACGCCTAATCCGAGTTCAATGACGGCATAGCGCATAAATTGTTTGCGTTCGGTTGACTTTACAACTTTTTTTCAATGACGTCCTTTAACGCCATGTTTTGCAAACTGACATCGGCAAACAATTTTTAAAGTTTTCGATTTTCCTCTTCAAGCGCTTTGAGCCGAGACAAATCAGAGGCTTCCATACCGCCATATTTTGATTTCCATTGATAATGCGTACTTTGGGCGACATCATGTTTACGATACAGATCAGGCACTATTCAAGCACCGGATTCACCTTCTTTTAAAATAAAAGAATATTTGCCTTTTAAGTAAATTTATTGCGTTTCATTGTTAAGTTCTCCATTACCGTTAATATAATGAGAAAACTCTATTAAATCTATTCTGATTTTAGGAGAGGGTTATAGATTATCTACACCTGCTTGTTTCTTTCTAGAAACAATTACAAGTCCTTGTTAACCTGAATATCAAACTCCTCTTCTGAGAAAACGTGGCCACTCCTTAATGAATAGATAGGGGGGTTGACACTGAAAAAAACGGTTCGACTTCTAGTTCTCATATTTGAGCCTAAGTGATGGCGGTGAGTTATGAGCATTATGAAGGAAAGTTGATATTGACACTGAGGAAAATAAGGCGTAGTTGTAAAGGGGACTTACAGGGTGTGTGGTTTAAATAAATTAGTATTCGGGGGGGCAAAAATCATGAGAATAAGGCAAGTTTTTTTGGTGGTATTGGGTGTGTTTTTATTGAGCGGTTGTGGTGATCAATTTTGGTGCGGGGATGATGGTTGTAGTAAAAGGTGTACTGCTGAACGCTGTATAAACAGTAATGAGAGTTTGAGTCTATGAAACAGTGAGGTTATATCCGTTCGATTAATTTTTTTAAAAAGTAGCGGTGTATTCCGGGCTTGCCTAGGATACACCGTTTTTAGTGGGTCAGGGTTTGTTATCAGTTGGGGAGCTATTTCGAGGATAAATTTTTTTTTATGAACGTTGTTGTGCTTTATGTAAAAAAAGGATGATGACTAAATAACCTTATCGGGTATAAACGTCGTTGTATCTTTTTATGTTTGATGTATTGTGAAATGAGTTATTAGATGTCATGTTAGGAGCAGTGAATTAAAACTAATTAGGGGGTTCTCATGGGGTCGTTGGGTAAGGAGGAGAGGCTTTGGGCTGATTGGTATGAGGGGGGGCAAAGGCGAGTTGAAGGACATTTTGTAGAAGGTAAAGAAGATGGCTTTTGGACTTTTTGGTTTCGGAATGGCCAGAAGTCAAGTGAAGGCAATTTTGTAAGGGGTATGCACGATGGATGTTGGCGTTTTTGGTATAGCGGCGGCCAGAAGAAGAAAGAAAATAACTGGAAAGAAGGGGAAAGAGAAGGCGTTTGGGTTAACTGGGATAAAAAAGGAATCACTATTAAAACTGAAACGTACAAGAGCGGTGTATTAGTTGTAGGTGTGGAGGGTGAAGGTGTAGAAAATGAGGATGATGGAGAATGTGTATTATTTTTAGATTCAAAGGAAGGAGAAAATGAATTTGAAGAAACCACAATAAATCATTCTTTAGAAATTGAGTGCAATGAGAAATTAAAGAGCGATAGACAACGGAGCGATGCATTTGATTCAGTCTCTGGCGAGCACCGGTTTAAAGAAGTAATGGGTTGGTTTGATATTTTTAATTTTACAGTTGTAATAATTGCCTTAGGCTGCCTTTTTATTACGTTTATTTTTATCCTTTTTTTGTGATTGATGTCGGGGAATATATTTATTATGAGGTGATAGACATTGTGGGGTTTAGGGGAATTACACATCCTTTTTTATTCCGAATAAAGCCAATAACGTGTTTTCTTGTCCGTCATCACCTTTGTGTGCTCATTAAGATGGATTGCAATGAGGGGGGGTGAACAAATGACGGATAGAACGTCCGTATAAAAATCATTCTGGCCTCATTTACGTAAGGATTAGGCAAGAAATTGCCGAGCAAAGAGTGTTAAGGGTCTTTTTTGTGGTTTTTAGCTCCATTTTTCTGGATGGCATGAAATTCGCTTAATTTAAAGTTTTAGATTAAAAAAGGCTTGGTTATGTCCTCAATCGCAACCGTCGGTACAAAATCAATTGCAAGTTTTCAATCAAATCGTTCAGCCTCTAAATCGAATGTTGAACAGACGTCTGGTGTTCAGTCTGTTCTTAAAACGTTTGATCCTGAAAAGATTACAGCGGCTGATACAATGCGATTTAATGCGCGTCGTGTTGGTTATTTAGCGGTTAAAAATATTTCCCAATTCACTGAGTATGGGAATGTCCAAGGAAAGACGACGGCTACATTTAATGATTCTTTATCTCACCTTAAGGATGTGATGACTTCAGTATCGAGCGGGGCAAATATACCGGCATTGAGTGAAGAAAAAAGAATTGCAGCAGACTCGTTTATGAAGGAATTGTTTGCTGCCATTGGATCGCAAAATAGTAGTGACAACTCACAAAATGGAGCATACTCAGGTGCTCGTCCTATCGCTTCGATGAGTAACATGAGCGATCTTAACGGCAGCGATGCAAGCCATGACGTTCTGATTGGTCCGCGGCTAGAGTCGCCATTGCTTTCAGATGATGCAAGGGAGCCGGGAAAGTTTGATTATTTAGAATTTACCAATGTAATTTCTAAATACCTAGACACTTTGATTTCCAAGTTAAGTACAGATACAACGGATAGAACGAGTTCACGGTTGTTGCGTAGTGCATCTAATTTGATTTCTACCCATGAAATCTCATCAACAACTTTAACATTAACTAATTTCCTGCAAAAATTGAAAAAGAATATGGGCAGTTCGATACTCTTAACCGGCAATATTATTGATGCACGCGTTTAAAAAATCGTTCTCAATCTTGTGCTACTTGTAAATAATCTATCGCTACCAGCCATGGAGAGCGACTGCGAAGACTGGTAGTCCCCGGTAGACGTAGGGTACTCTGGATACCTGCCGTGCGTAGCGCCAGAGGGGATCTGGAATTATATTCGAAACCCCGTTAAGTCATTTGTGGTATTGTTACAGATTCTGCATCGAGTTTACCATGATGTGGCGCAGAGTACGAACGCGGGACGAACCGGGGTGCTGTAGGCATTAATTGCCACGTCATTTTTGCTGCTTGCTTGGGCCCGGATGCCCAAAACAAGCTTTCGCAAAAACAGTAGCGCGCTTTTTTTGTGGACTTCTCTTCTGATCTAGTGGCTTATTTTATGCGATACCAGTTGGCGCAGTATTTCATGGGAGAGGTATATCATTTTTCTTAACGTTATCATAATGACGTTAATTTTTTACCCCTACTAGCGTAAATAGCCAGATTACAATTTTATTTAAATTAAACAAGAGGATTGTAATTAATAATATGAAGTAAACTCAGTGTCATAAATGAATATAGAGGATAGATTAACACTGTTAACGCGAGTTTAGGTGTGGCGACAGATGTATTTGAGCTTATCGTATTTTATAATGCTCTTAGAGGTCCGGGTCAGTTTTAACAGTGTAATATTCTGCCAAGATGAAATTACCTGCAAGTTATGAAAATGTTTGAAAATAACCATTATTTGTGCCTTTCGATGAGACAAAGTGCCGCGCGGTAATGTGTCACATTTTTAACGGTGATTTTTTTCTCTATAATAGTGACCTTAATTAAGTTGCTTGTTTAGCTTTAATGTATTTTTACCCATCGCTGAGTACATGCGGTGGTTCTTAACAGCTTTTTCATGTTTGAAATGTTGTTTACGTCGGGTTGTTTATTTTTTGTAACTTGATGCCAGTCGTGTTTTTTGGGTCGATTTAGTTTGTCCTTAACAGTCGTTAGTTAAAGGATAAGCAGATCATGTTTTTTTATTTGGGAATTAATTTATTTAATAAATATATGAATATTAGAAAGAGTTTTTCAGGTGTATTTTTAGTTGTAGTTGGCTTGTTGCTTTCGACTTCACTTTGGGCGCACGGTGGCGCGGCTGGAACGGATACCGATCAATGTAAGATTGAAATTGATGGT
>DTSI01000038.1:3213-38824 GCA_012965425.1 Methylococcaceae bacterium | reverse complement strand
GTTTGCTGATAAATTGCTGGGTAAAGCAAAAGAGCTGTAGGTTAATTGCAAGGATAATCAGATTTTCATGGAAAAAAAATGTTAAGACAAACGTTTATTAGTTTGGTGGGTACATTTGCAGTGCTGTTGCCTTTTTTGGCAACAGCGACTGTTGATTTACCGCCTTCAATCACGATAGATCCGGGTAAGGGGGAGCCGCCTTGTAAGTTTAATTTACCGACATGGCGTGATGCTCAAGTTATTGAAGGTGTTCAAATTCAAGAGTCAAGGCGTTGTTTGCCGGATAACCCGAGTTTGATTGCCGCTGTGGTTAAGGGGACTAATAACATTTCCATGAAAACACTGATGGAAACCCATTTGTCAGTGGATACGGTTATCAAGAAAGATGATTTAGACGGTGACGGTGACCCTGATGTTATTATCATCAAATTGGAAGTCTTTGAATTAAATGGTCATTCACCCGATTTTGCTGGGTTAAGTACGACTTACGATATAGCGCCGGGTGTACAGCCGGCTATGTGGGTTTTTGCACCGAAGACCCGGGGGATGTCAACGCAGAGTTTTATCAGTAATGAAGCGAACACTACGTTAAGAGCCCCATCACCGGTGATACGAGTTGAGCAGGGTGATATTGTTTGGTTGCAGTTAGAGAACAGTCATTATTTTCCGCATACGATTCACTTACACGGTGTTGACCATCAGTTTGTTGATAGCTCAGGTGAGGGTAACGATGGTATTCCCCAGACCAGTGAGAAACCTGTATTTCCAGGGCAAAGTCGAACCTATGAGATTAAACCGCGTCAACCCGGTTCATTTCTCTACCATTGTCACGTACAACCCCATGTTCATATTAGTATGGGCTTAGTGGGCATGTTTGTGGTTGAAGAAAATAAGCCCAATAACTGGGTGCAGACTTTTAATGTGGGTGCCGGTCAAGTGCGCCACCCTTCAAAAGGGGTTTTGGCAGACTATGACAGTGAATATGATCTACATTATCATGCGATGGACAAGGAATTGGGTAATATTGTCAAAGACTTTAATGACCCGCGTTTGATTGCAAGAAAAATGAATCGTGAATATGATGTTCAAGATTCGACAGAAGATTACCATGTTTTGAATGGTCGTTCTTTCCCTTATACGATGCGAGAATCATTGGTGGTCGTGGAACCTAATCAGAATATAAAATTAAGAATGTTAAACAGTTCCGGCGAGATGGTCGCTATTCATACGCACGGTCACAAAGGAACGATTACCCATTATGACGGGGTTGAACATAATCCGGTCGCACAAATTACCCGCGATGTTTATGACATAGCGCCTGTTCAGCGTAATGATATCAGCATAAACACCACGGATGATGGTTTTCACAGTTATGGTGAAGGTATCTGGATTTTTCATGATCATCGCGAAAAAGGTATTACCACGGATGGCATGAATCCGGGCGGGGATGTCAGTGCTTTGGTTTATAAGTCTTATCTAAATGAAAATGGTATGCCTAAAGTTCAGGGCAGTGATATAGGGCCATTTTTCACCCAAGCTTTTCACTCACGTCAGTTACCTGTTTGGCAAGGTATGGATGAGTGGAATAGTTTAGGTGAACCTGAAGATGTGGAAGATTTAGGCGATGCATTTGTTGTGCCGCCCCCTAAAGATAAAAATAAAAAGACAGTGGCGGCGACCTTAATAGCAACAACGGATGCAACACCGGTTGTTAATTTTATGAAAGGCTTAGGCGCAGCATTGGTTGTCTTTTTACTTTATGTGTTTCGAGGTAAATTGGCTGGGGTGTTGTCATTGTTTGGCAAGAAGGGAGGGCGAAAAGATGCTTAATTTTAAGTCTGTTGCTTTAGTCCTTTTACTGGTGAGCCCCTCATTGTGGGCGGCTAAGATTGTTGTTCATGATCGTATGATGGATCATGGCGGTGGCCACTTAATGGATATGGCCGGCGCCATGGTCATGGGTCAGAATCTTGACCGTGTTCCTGATGGTTGTGGTCGTATTTCTGGGACTAAAGAGATTACAGTTCGTGCCGGGCATAAATATGCCAAGCGTTTTCCAGGCCGGATGTTTGCTTTTGACCAGCAAGAATTTAATTTCGAGCCATGTACGAAGTTAACAGTTAATTTTATCAATGAAGATAAAATCAGACATCAATTTATGATTCATGGGTTACCGCGTTATCTTTATGCTAAAGGGATGTTTCACTTAGAAGTGACAGGGCCGGGTCAAGTGACGGGTACATTGATTCTGCCACCCGCGAAAAAGACTTATTTGGTTCATTGTGATATAGCCCAGCATATGGAAAAGGGCATGAAAGGCCAGATGAAAGTAGGTGGTGGCGATGTTGATTTACCCAGTATTCCAGGGGTTACCCCATATGTTGTGCAAGACTCTTATAAGCGCACCGTACCTTTATATGTGCCGCCTGTAGATCCCAGTGTTGCCGCGAAAAAGAAAAATACACCTTATTTTACGGTTAACATGATCGCTGGTTTAGTGATAGGGCTTTTATTTTTAGTGGCGTTAGCGAATTATTTTAAAGGCAAGCAAATAACAGAGATTTTTGCTGCTTTGTTTGGTTGTACGGTTGCTTTAGGGGCTAAAAGTATTAGCTTTTTGAAATCAATGTTTGTACGGTTATTCGATAAAACTAAGAAGTTATCGCTTAAGAAATAATAACAAAAACAATATGTAGACCCTTGTAATCGAATTCGGTTACAAGGGTTTTTCTTTAAATATGGAGTTATTTTTTGAAAATTTAGGGGTGCTTGGGTTATTTCTAAGCGCTTTTATTTCCTCAACCATTGCGCCAGGAGGCTCTGAAGCCGTATTAGCCTATCTGGTGGTTGATGCTCACCATGATGTCTGGGTTTTAGTCGCCGTCGCTTCATTGGGAAATACCTTGGGCGCGTTAACAACTTGGTGGTTAGGGACTTGGGCAAGTGTTAAGTTTGCTGTCTCAAAAGTATTATCGGCAAGGCAACAAAAAGCGATTGGAATAGTAAAGAAGTGGGGTGTTTTGGCATTGTTATTATCATGGCTACCAGTAGTCGGTGACGGGTTGTGTTTTGCAGCAGGTTGGTTGCGATTGCCGCTGTTAGGCGGTGTCATAGCCATTGCAGCAGGGAAAATAGCGCGTTATAGTTTTGTAGTTTTTTTGTTTGAATAAGTCGTAATAAAAGCATCAGTGAAGTAGTTACTAGAGTGAGAACCTATAAATGATTTTGAACACCTTTACCAATGATAGTAACGACCCGGTACATAATCATCGTGATTATTTTATTGCGGTATTTACCTTTATCTCAGTCGCGGCGTGCTTAATTTCTGATGGTAGCGGGAGTCACCAATGGCAATATGCTTTAGGTGTTTTTGCATGGTTTTTTCTATTCTGTTTACTGATGGGAGAAACCGCTTCAGTCAGAATGCAGGTCATCGTGGCCGTGGCTTTTGCTACCGTAGGGGAAAATTTCGCATCCCCGTATTTGGGCGGTTACATTTACCGATTTGAGAATGTGCCTGCTTACGTGCCGCCAGGACATGGGATGGTTTATTTAACGGCTGTGGCGTTATCACGATCGGGTTTGTTTTTACGTTATTCCAGAGAGCTAGCAATTTTTGTACTCATTGTTTGTGGTCTATGGTCACTTTGGGGCTTATTGCTGGCAGAAAGGTTAGATCTATCGGGCGCCTTGTTATATGTCATTTTTGTGGCGTTCTTATTTAAGGGACAGTCGCCTTTGCTCTATTTAGCCGCATTTTTTATTACCACCTGGCTTGAAATAATTGGGACGGTATCGGGGACATGGCAATGGGCACCGACTGATCCTGTTTTGCATTGGAGTCAGGGGAATCCTCCCAGTGGTGTTGCTGCGATGTATTGCTTAGTCGATGCTGTAGCAATAAACGGTGCGCCAGGGGCATTAAAATTAATGGCAAAGTTGACTCACCGTTACCCCATTGATAGAAGTCAGAATAAATATCGACTCTTTCAATGGTTCTCCAAAGGAGTCGCGCTGGGGACAGATTTTTGCATCAAAAAAACCACAGGTTTAGCACTAAGAACGTATGGCGCGATTAAAAATTAGCACAAACTTTAAAGGGTTATACTTGCTGCGATAATGTCATTAGCAGCGTCTCAAGCTCTTCTTCCCAAGGGGTTAGGGTGATCGATAACTTTTTAGTAATTCTATTTTTATTTAGGCAAGAATTTTGAGGCCGAGCACAAGGGAGTGGGTATTGTTCGGTGGTAATCTTATTAACGTTTATCTCGTGATCAATTAAGTTATATTTTTGTGCTAAGTCGATTATCTTACAGGTAAAGCCGTGCCAGTTGGTATCCGGTGTGTTAGAAAAATGATACAGTCCCCAGGGAATTGCAATGTCATTATCGTATTGGTCGCAAATCTGTAGAAGACAGTGCGCAATACTTGAGGCCGAAGTCGGCGCCCCAAATTGGTCGGCAATAATACTGAGTTCACTTCGGTCTTGGCAGAGTCTTAGTATGGTTTTAACAAAATTTTGACCATGGAGTCCAAAAACCCAGCTGGTTCTGAGAATTATAAAGCGGTTTAGTTGCTCGGCAATAGCTTGTTCGCCGGCTAACTTACTGTGTCCATAAATACCTAGGGGATTGGGTGAGTCGGTTTCTGTATAAGGACTGTTTTTTTTACCATTAAAAACATAATCCGTGGAGATATGCAGTAATGGGATATCGGCGTTTAGGCAGGAAGAAGCTAGATTATCAACGCCATCACGATTTATGTTGCAAGCTGATTCTGCATCTTCCTCTGCCTTGTCGACTGCGGTATAAGCCGCTGCATTGATGACAATATCAGCATTTTCTTTGGCGATGGTTTGGTTAACTGCATCCTTGCAAGTAATATCTAAGTTATGGCGTTCTAGGGCAATGAGCGTATGTTGTGGGAACTGTCTCGCTAGTTGCTTGAGCGCCCAGCCGACTTGGCCGTTAGCACCGGTAATCAGAATCCGCATTATGTAAGCTCTGACAGGTGTTTTCCAAGGAGGTCTTTTTCTGATAGGATGGGTGCATTGGTGGGCCATTGAATAGCAATATCAGGATCATTCCAGAGTAGACAACCTTCATCTGAAGGGTCGTAATAATCAGTGCATTTATATTCAAAATCAGCCGTATCACTGAGGACTAAAAAACCGTGGGCAAGTCCGGGTGGTATCCATAGCTGATGTTTATTGTCACCGGAAAGGTGAGCGCCGACCCATTGTCCATAGGTGGGAGAGAGTTGGCGAATATCAACAGCAACATCAAAAACTTCACCTTGTGTAACGCGTACCAATTTTCCTTGGGGTTTAGTTCTTTGAAAGTGTAGGCCGCGCAGTACACCATAACTGGAACGTGAGGTATTGTCCTGTACAAAAGGAAGCGTAATGCCGGCTTCTTCTTGGTAACGTTTAGCTTGAAAGGTTTCAAGGAAAAAACCACGTTCATCGCCAAAGACCTTGGGTTCAATAATAAAAACATCAGCAATAGCCGTTGGAATTATTTTCATAAGGCTAGTAACCTTCAAGGACTTTGAGTAGGTATTTTCCATATCCTGTTTTACGCAAGTGTTGCGCTTGGGTATTGAGCATTTGTGCATCAATCCATTGGTTTCTGTAGGCTATTTCTTCTAAGCAGGCCACTTTAAGGCCTTGTCGGTGTTCAATGGTTTGAATAAATTGGCTGGCCGCTAATAAAGAGTCGTGAGTACCGGTATCAAGCCAGGCAAAACCACGGCCTAATACTTGGACGCTGAGAGTGTTTTGTTCTAAGTAGTAACGGTTAACGTCGGTAATTTCTAGTTCGCCGCGTGGGGATGGCTTAATAGATTTAGCGATATCAATCACCTGATTGTCATAAAAATAAAGTCCGGTGACAGCAAAGTTAGATTTTGGCTGAGTGGGCTTTTCCTCAAGGCTAATGGCCTTACCGGTTTGATCAAATTCTACCACGCCGAAATCAGAAGGGTTGCTGACATGGTAGCCAAACACGGTTGCACCCAACTGGATACTAGCAGCTTCTAATAAGTGTTCATTAAAGTGTTGACCGTAAAAAATATTGTCACCCAATACCAGGCTAACGGAATCCGTACCAATAAAATTCTCACCAATCAGAAAGGCTTGAGCGAGGCCGTCAGGGGACGGTTGTTCAGCGTAGCTTAAGGAGATACCCAATTGTTCGCCTGAGCCTAATAGCTTTTGGAAATTAGGGAGGTCTTCGGGGGTTGAAATAATCAGAATATCTCGAATACCAGCCAACATTAAAACCGATAAGGGATAGTAGATCATCGGTTTATCGTAGATGGGTAGCATTTGTTTTGACACACCACGTGTGATTGGGTGTAAACGGGTTCCGCTTCCGCCGGCTAGAATAATCCCTTTCATGATTTATTGTCTCCTAATCGTTGACGTTGGTAACTACCATCTTGAACGCGTTTGCACCACGCTTGATTCTCAAGATACCATTGCACCGTTTTTTTAAGACCGGTCTCAAATGATTCAACTGGAGTCCAGCCCAATTCTTGTTGAATTTTACTGGCATCAATGGCATAGCGAAGGTCGTGTCCTGGGCGGTCTTTGACAAAAGTAACTAAGTCCGTATAGTTTTGAATGCCTTTAGGTTTGTTCGGCGCCATTTTTTCGAGTAATTGACAGAGCGTGTTAACAACATCAAGATTGGCCATTTCATTGTGGCCGCCGATGTTATAGGTTTCTCCGGTGGTTCCTTGGGTGACGACCAAGTAAAGCGCGCGGGCATGGTCGTCAACAAATAACCAGTCGCGGATTTGCTGGCCATTGCCATAAATAGGCAAGGGTTTTCCTTCCAGTGCATTCAGGATCATCAGTGGAATAAGTTTTTCAGGAAAATGATAGGGGCCGTAATTATTAGAGCAATTGGTAATTAAAACGGGTAAGCCAAAGGTACGCATCCACGCACGAACAAGGTGGTCGGAGCTGGCCTTACTGGCTGAATAGGGGGAGCTGGGGGCGTAGGGGGTAGTTTCAGTAAAAAAATCCTTTGGACTTTTAAGGTCGCCATAGACTTCGTCCGTAGAAATATGGTGAAAACGAAAGGTATTTTTTTTGTCGGAAGGCAGTGATGACCAGTAGCTTCGTGCCGCTTCCAGTAACGTATAGGTGCCAATGATGTTGGTTTCTATAAATTCAGCCGGTCCATCTATTGATCGGTCAACGTGAGATTCAGCAGCCAAGTGCATAATGGCATCGGGTTGGTAGCCAGCTAACAACCGGTCGATTCCATTTCGGTTACAAATATCTACCGGTTCAAAAGAATATCGTGCGTTGTTTCCAATATCAGCAAGAGAATCAAGGTTGCCTGCATAGGTGAGCTTGTCAACATTAACGACATAATGATCAGTGTGACTGATCAGGTAGCGAATTAGTGCGGACCCAATAAAACCAGCGCCACCGGTAATAAGTATTTTCATAAGAATGGAGTAGATTAATTATGTATTTGTAGTGATATTATAGTTCATTTTAAAATTTAGTTGGATAATGGGTTATGGAAATAAAGAAATTTCAGAGGACTGGCGGTGATGATTTTAAGTATTCGGTTGTTATCCCAACATGGAATAATTTGCATCATTTGCAGTTGGTTATTAGAAGTATCCAAGAGAACTCTACTTTTCGGCATCAGATTATTTTGCACATAAATGAGGGAAGTGATGGAACCTACGAGTGGGTAAAGCAACAAGGCGATATTGATTATACATATTCAGAGGAGAATATTGGTGTTTGTTATGCTATGAACATTGCTCGTTCTTTGGTGATAACGGATTACTTGGTTTATATTAATGATGATATGTATGTTTGCCCGGAGTGGGATCTAGTGTTTGACCAAGAAATACAAAAAATTGGTTCAAACAGTTTTTTCCTTTCTTGTACCTTGATAGAACCTGTGCACACTAATAATTGTACGATCGTGAGTAATTTTGGCAAAGAGATAAGCGAATTTCAAGAGCAGAATTTATTAAAAACATATAAAAGTTTTTCAAAAAAAGACTGGTCTGGTGCTACATGGCCTATTAATATTATTCACATTGATAATTGGGACTTAGTCGGTGGATATAGCGTGGAGTATTTTCCTGGTATGTATTCGGACCCAGATTTTTCAAAAAAATTATGGGATTCCGGGGTTCGTTATTTTAAGGGGTTAGGTGAGAGTCGCGCGTATCATTTTGTGTCTAAATCAACAACAAGAACTAGACATAATAATGGACGACGCACATTCCTTATGAAATGGGGGTTAACTTCAAAAACATTTACACAGAATTATTTAAAGAGAGGGGCGGATTTTAATGGTACGCTCGAAGATTGTGTTATAAATAATTTCAATAAATTTATCAATAAAGCCAAGTATATTATTAATTCCATGAAAAAATAGCTTAATTTTTCAATACAAAAACAAATTATGAGACTACTTAAAAATATAAAAAGCCATAGAAACTGGATTAATTATTATATCGCCAAATATTTTAATAAGAATAATAAAGGGTTTTGTTTTAAAACTAGAAATGGTATAGACATTTCTGTACCGTCACGGATGCTGCACACCTATAAAGAGTGTTTTTTTGATGAAGTTTATACTAATGGATTTCCTGAAAACACCATAAATAATGCACCTGTTGTGATCGATATTGGAGCTAATGTTGGATACTTTTCGCTGTTCATTTTAAATAAATTCCCTCAGGCAAAAGTATTTTCTTTTGAGCCGATGCCAGGTAACTTTAAATTGCTTAACAAGTACAAAAATGAAAACCCAAGTCTAGACTTTAATATTTTTAATAAAGCGGTTAGTAATACAAATGAGACGATTATTCTGGCTTACAATGCAGATGATTCATTTACAACTTCGGCAACCATATTCAACAATTCGGGCCAGAGTGATACTGCTGAAGTGTCTGCAATCACACTTGCCTCCATTATTGAAGAAAACAAGCTTGATAAAATAGATCTTTTAAAACTTGATTGTGAAGGTTCTGAGTATAAGATTTTATACCAGTGTCCAAGTAACCAATTTAAACGTATCTCTGCAATTTGTCTTGAAACACATAAGGGTGAAAATGAAAATGAAAATACAAGATCACTTGCACAATTTTTACAGGAGCGGGGATTTTGCACAAAAGTAGAGGGCGATATTATTTGGGGTTGGCGATAAAAAACAAATCGGTCCCCTTTTTTATAGCGTTTTAAATCTATCTCAAACTCCCCTTATCATAGTGTTTATGGACAAATCTAATATAAAACTTAGTGTCATTATCATCGTTAAAAATGAGTCATTGCATATAGCTCGTTGCCTTGAGTCGGTTGTATGGGCGGACGAAATTATTGTATTGGATTCAGGAAGCACCGATAACACGATTGAAATTTGTGAGCGATATACCAAGCGCGTTTATAGTACCGACTGGCAGGGATTTGGTGTGCAAAAGCAACGTGCTCTAGATAAAGCAACAGGTTACTGGGTGCTATCCATAGATGCTGATGAGCAAGTGACAGCCGATTTAAAGTCGGAGATACAACAAGTTATTAAGAAGAGTCAATCTGATGGTTTTGAAATCCCCCGGCTTTCTAGTTATTGTGGTCGTAATATCAAGCATGCAGGGTGGTGGCCTGATTATGTATTGCGCCTTTTTAAACGCGAGTCAGGTACATTTAGCCCTGATCTAGTTCATGAACGGGTTATTGTTAATGGACGGATTGCGCAATTAAAACACACATTGTTACATGAGGCCTTTATTAACTCCGATGAGGTGCTAACCAAGGTTAATAATTACTCAACACTAGGAGCTAAAAAATTACATGATTTAGGTGAAACAAGTACCTTAAAGAAGGCAATTCTTAAAGGGTTGTGGATGTTTTTTCGGACCTATATTTTAAGGGCAGCTTTTTTAGATGGTAAACAAGGGTTGATGTTAGCTATTTCCAGTGCAGAGGTGACTTATTATAAATATGTTAAATTAATGCAATTGCAATGAATGCATTTTTATTTTTATAGTTGCGTATGTTATGTATTTTTTCCAAACAAATGAATTGTTAGTTCGTTCCCCATGTATAGACATGCCGAATTGATTTAGTTGGTGTTTACGCCATTGTGACTGTTGGTGTTTTTTTCTTAATTTTGTTAGTTTTCTTTGTAATCAGCCCTACTTGTAATTCACAGTAATGCCCGGATGGTCTAGATCTTTGTTGTTGGCAATGCCTCGTTCTTTTTTCATGGCAGATTGAGTTATTGAACCAACGTGATGGAGGCATGATTTTTTGGTCATACCCATGTGGATCTTAGTTTCTACCGCAGCGATCAGTGCGATTAACGATAAAAGCATTAATCCCGTTAAAGCCTGACAGCCATGACCGCTGGATTCACGTTACCTCTTTGTATGGGGGGATGCTATTCACTACAAAGTGCTTACCAGAGACATTACTAAAGTCGTGCCGTTTACACGGTTCTTGGCCTTAACATTGAAGGCAAAAAGAAGTATCAGGTCTGTATCTATCTGAGCGTGAGGGCGCCAACTTTTGGCTAGGGCTGCTGAGTGATTTAACACGAGGCTTAATTGCTATGAGTATCGGTTTTTTTTGCCGAATAGTTGACTAAATCGATGTGTTTAACGCCAGGAGCCAAAAAAAGAGAGCTTAAAATAAGTAACAAGGCGCCGTCGTTCATATCTAAAAAAGAAGAGTTAAAAGAACACGAAACAATAAGCGTTATTAACGTAGCCATGGCCAAGGGCACATCATCTTTGGAAAGATGTCGAGCCATTTTAAAGAAAGTCCAATGAAATACTATAAACAAACCAATACCCACTAGCCCTGATTGCGACCAGATCATTAAGTATTCATTATGGGGGTTAGTGGTAAAAGAATATAAATGCCCCGCATCCCAAATAGTCAGGTAGGCTAAGTCAAAATCACCTAAGCCCACGCCTAAAAACCAATGCTCGGCTATAATTTTTAAGGTAAAAATGTAAAATTCTAGTCGTATATCAAGAGCCGCCAGAGACTGAAGTGTTGCGGCCTCTTTTAGAAGACTTAAGTTATCCGCTCTATCTAAAATCTGTGAAGGCTCCAAAACAGAATAAAAAATCCCTCCGATGATCATCAAACCTACGGTTAACACCTTCCAGCCAAAGTGCTGCAACAAAAACAAACCTGTTAATAAACTAAATAAAACATAGCCAGTACGGCTTGCCTGAATTTCAAGTAGTGCAAAGCTAGAGACAAGAAATAATAAGACAAAGAGCCAAGCATAAGCCCTGTACTTTCTCGCTAAATCCAGACACCAATAGCCAAAAAAGCCGAACAAAATACCATGGAAAATATGGTTTCCAATATTGTGTTGTCGACCATGAAAGGTAGCCACATGAAAGTACTGTAGAAAACTAATCACCAGTGTTAACAACATCCCTAAAAAAAGTGCCTTAAGCGCAAGTGTTCGATACTCCTTTTGAGTCAATACCCACATAAAGGCGGGGATCATGAAAAATTCCCGATATTTGGACAAATACAAAATATTCTCAGTAAAACTAGAGGACCAAAGCGCCGAGAGCCCAAGCCAAAAAAACAAGCCAAGACTCACTTGAATCAGTGGATATTGTCTTGCTAACAATGGCAATACTTTAAATTGCCCATCCAGCAACCAAACCCCCAGCGCTGACAGTAAAAAAATATTAGTCGCGGCGGTTCCTAAAACAGGGACTGCAAAACAGCCTAAAATAAGTAGCCATGCGCCTAAAAATTCTAACCTTATCGTCAGTGATTCCTTCACTGCCCTAAAAGACATTTTCTTTAAATTTTTTGATGGTCATCCTTTATGGCTACATTTGAGTATATTTTGAGGTGTTGCTCAGCTAGTTCCAGCCAGCTATGATTTATTGTTATTGTAGGAGTGGTTCTATTTAGCTCTGTTAAGCAAGCGTTAACCCAATCACCAATTACAGCATTAATATTGATAACTCGTCCTGACTGATGGGTGACCTGAGATGAAATGCCACATTGATCTGATATGACAACAGGAACACCTGATGCAGAAGCCTCGGCAATGGCCATGCCATAGGGTTCTGAAGTGGCAGGATGAAGTAACAAATGCGCCTTAGCTAGGAAGGGCATGGCATCTGTCCAGCCAAATAATTTGTATCCGCTCATGCAGTCTTGGAACAGATGTTCAATATCTTGAGGACTGGGTCCGAATACCCAGAGTTCTAGTTTGGGAATTGTTTTTCTGAGTTCTTTGATAATTAGGGTGGCTTTTTTTAGTCCTTTCCTTTGCCATTCTTGACCAATAAAAATTATTATTTTCGTATCGCTTGATGTGTTGTGTTTTTTGGTATTTTGGGGGGTGGAATGAGAGCCAGGATAAGCAGGGTTATGGAGAGCTTTTTGGGTTTTTGGGTATGCATTACTTAGTTCTTCTTTTATGGCGTCTGAGTTAGGCAGTATAATTTGAACTTGTTTTCCAGATAGTTCTCTCTTTTCCAGATATAGCCATATAGCTATTCGAATTGAGATTCTTTTCCACCAGGGCTTTTGGCGAATGTTTGCAAACACAGCAGAATGGAAAGTTGTTATATGATGGACATTGGTTCGTTCGTGAGAGTGAATGATGAAATTTTTGTTAGCGTTGTCTTTGACCCATTTGGTGACGCGATGAGAAAAGCGTAACATAGATAGCCATCTAGGTCTGGGGGGTAATGCTCCAAGTGTGTGTATGTGTATGTTATTGTGGGCAGTTACGCGGAAGGTTTCTTCGCAAATAATATGTATCTCAATGTCTAAGTCGGCTAGAGCGTGCGTTAATTCCCAAACGTAACGTTCCATTCCGCCGACTGGTCCGTAGCGTCGAACTACATGTAATATTTTCAGCATTTTATATTATCACTAGCTGGGAATTGTTGTGATGTAGATGGTGTGGTCAGGTGTAAAATTATATTTTTTTATGTGTGTAATCTAAAGTAATGACTAACGATAAACAAGTAAAGGTTCCAATTAATTCCTATATAAGGTTGTTGAGGTATGTGCTCCCATTTTGGAAAATATTTTTAGTAAGTGTTGTGGGGTATGCGCTTTACGCAGTGACTCAACCACTGTTTGCGATGGTTATTAAGCATATTATCGATACATTAAGCACAGAAGAAAGATCGGGAATGGAGTATTTGCCGTTATTTTTTGTGGCGCTATTTTTTATACGTGGGATCGGAACCTTTTTAGGAAGTTATTTTTTGGCTCGAATATCAGCTAATGTTACTCACGCTTTAAGAAACGAGATTTTCATTCGCTATACTCGGTTACCTATTATGTATTTTGATGCTAATAATAGTGGTTATATGATTTCTCGAATAACTCATAATGTGGGGGAGGTGACAAGAGCAACAAGTGATTCAGTTAGAACTTTTGTGCGTGAGGGTTTGACCGTAATTGGGTTATTGGCATATTTAACGTATGTTAATTGGCAGTTGTCATTGGTTTTTTTGTCTGTAGCCCCGGTGATAGGGATACTGGTGGGGTATGTGAGTAAGCGCTTGAAGTTATTGAGCCGAAAAATGCAGGAGACTGTTGGTGATTTGACTCATGTAACTTCCGAAATGGTTACGGGTATTAGGGAGGTTAAAAGTTTTGGAGGGGAAGTTTATGAACGGTCGCGATTTAATACGAGAAGTTTAACTAATAGACAGCAGTTTTTGAAGTTGGTTATGACGATGTCAATTCATAATCCACTAATACAATTTATTATTTCTTTAGCTCTTGCCGGGCTCATGTATTTGGCTTTAATAGTGTTGGAAGATGAAGGGCCTGGGGAGTTTGTTGCGTATTTGACGGCAGCATTTTTATTGCCGAGACCAATAAGACAGTTAAGTGAGGCTAATGGTGAAGTGCAACGAGGTCTTGCAGCAGCAGAATCTTTATTTGAAGTTTTGGACGAGCCCCTGGAAGATGACTTCGGGGGGCATGAAAAGAACAGGGTATCAGGAGATATTGAGTTTAGAGATCTCTCCTTTAAATACGCAAATGAAAAAAATTGTGCGCTTAATGGCATTAACCTTAAAATAAAATCGGGTCAAACAGTAGCGCTAGTAGGTGTGTCAGGAAGTGGTAAAAGCACATTAATTAATTTAATGCTCCGGTTTTATGAGCATCAAGAAGGTGGAATTTATCTTGATGGGGTAGAGTTGAAGGACTATAAGTTGTCAAATTTGCGGAGTCAAATGGCATTGGTGTCGCAACATGTGACATTGTTTAACGATACGGTTGCCAATAACATAGCTTATGGGGGGTTGGCGAAGGCTTCAAGGGCGCAGATAGTGCAAGCAGCAACAGATGCTTATGCGTTGAATTTTATAGAAAAGATGCCACAAGGATTGGATACGAAAATTGGTGAAAATGGATTGAAGTTATCAGGAGGTCAGCGTCAGCGCCTGGCGTTGGCAAGAGCGTTATTAAAGAATGCACCAGTCTTGATTTTGGATGAGGCGACATCAGCACTAGATAGTGAGTCTGAAAGGTACATTCAATTAGCATTGGGTAAGGTTATGGACGGTAGAACAACCGTTGTTGTCGCGCACCGATTATCGACAATTCAAAATGCAGATATGATTGTTGTTATGGATCAAGGTCGTATTGTTGAGCGAGGTACGCACAGTGAATTGTTGAAAACAGGTGTAGCCTACAAGAGATTGTATGACTTGCAGTTTAATAGCCAGTCAGTAGAAGCTTAGAGTTTAGGCTTAACTATAAATTGGGTAAACGCAAATACGCGCGAGTGAGTCTGGCTTCGGGTTAGGCTATTGGTATTAGTTGTTGTAAGGGATAAAATAAAGGTTTGACGGTTGGGTTTTAGGCTGTATACTCCACGGCTCAGTTCGGGGTAAGTAGTTTTCCGGTCTGAAGCAGAAAAAAATAAGTTTGACGGATATGTTGACACGGTAATTAAAGTGTTTATAATAGTCGAACTTAGCAGGGCTACTAGCCTTGCCGCTCTTTAAAAATATAAATCAAAATAATTTGTGTGGGTGCTGATATAGGATGTTGTAGTCTAACGACAAAACATCGACATCAGTATTCAAACGTTAATTCAAGTAATTTTGCGTTTAATTCTGGTTTCGAGCCAAGATTGGTTACTAATCTTATTTAGTAACAAAGTGATATAAACTGAAGAGTTTGATCATGGCTCAGATTGAACGCTGGTGGTATGCTTAACACATGCAAGTCGAACGGTAACATTGGAGCTTGCTCCAGATGACGAGTGGCGGACGGGTGAGTAACGCGTAGGAATCTGCCTAGTAGTGGGGGACAACATGTGGAAACGCATGCTAATACCGCATACGCCCTACGGGGGAAAGCGGGGGATCTTCGGACCTCGCGCTATTAGATGAGCCTGCGTTAGATTAGCTAGTTGGTGGGGTAATGGCTCACCAAGGCGACGATCTATAGCTGGTCTGAGAGGACGATCAGCCACACTGGGACTGAGACACGGCCCAGACTCCTACGGGAGGCAGCAGTGGGGAATATTGGACAATGGGCGCAAGCCTGATCCAGCAATACCACGTGTGTGAAGAAGGCCTGAGGGTTGTAAAGCACTTTCAATTGGGAGGAAAACAGCTGGGTTAATAGCCCTGCTCTTGACATTACCTTTAGAAGAAGCACCGGCTAACTCCGTGCCAGCAGCCGCGGTAATACGGAGGGTGCGAGCGTTAATCGGAATTACTGGGCGTAAAGCGTACGTAGGCGGTTATTTAAGTCAGATGTGAAAGCCCCGGGCTCAACCTGGGAACTGCATTTGATACTGGATGACTAGAGTTTGATAGAGGAGAGTAGAATTTCTGGTGTAGCGGTGAAATGCGTAGAGATCAGAAGGAATACCAGTGGCGAAGGCGGCTCTCTGGATCAAAACTGACGCTGAGGTACGAAAGCGTGGGTAGCAAACAGGATTAGATACCCTGGTAGTCCACGCCGTAAACGATGTCAACTAGCCGTTGGGTCCAATTAAGGACTTAGTGGTGCAGCTAACGCATTAAGTTGACCGCCTGGGGAGTACGGCCGCAAGGCTAAAACTCAAATGAATTGACGGGGGCCCGCACAAGCGGTGGAGCATGTGGTTTAATTCGATGCAACGCGAAGAACCTTACCTACCCTTGACATACTAAGAACTTTCCAGAGATGGATTGGTGCCTTCGGGAACTTAGATACAGGTGCTGCATGGCTGTCGTCAGCTCGTGTCGTGAGATGTTGGGTTAAGTCCCGTAACGAGCGCAACCCTTATCCTTATTTGCCAGCACGTAATGGTGGGAACTCTAAGGAGACTGCCGGTGATAAACCGGAGGAAGGTGGGGACGACGTCAAGTCATCATGGCCCTTATGGGTAGGGCTACACACGTGCTACAATGGCCGGTACAGAGGGCTGCAAACTCGCGAGAGTAAGCGAATCTCAGAAAGCCGGTCTTAGTCCGGATTGCAGTCTG
The DNA here is from genome assembly GCA_012965425.1 of Methylococcaceae bacterium. Taxonomy (GTDB): domain Bacteria; phylum Pseudomonadota; class Gammaproteobacteria; order Methylococcales; family Methylomonadaceae; genus OPU3-GD-OMZ. Next base: position 22,336 of record DTSI01000038.1, on the reverse strand, counting down.
CAACTCGACTGCATGAAGTCGGAATCGCTAGTAATCGCGAATCAGAATGTCGCGGTGAATACGTTCCCGGGCCTTGTACACACCGCCCGTCACACCATGGGAGTGGGTTGCAAAAGAAGTGGGTAGACTAACCTTCGGGAGGTCGCTCACCACTTTGTGATTCATGACTGGGGTGAAGTCGTAACAAGGTAGCCCTAGGGGAACCTGGGGCTGGATCACCTCCTTACAAAAAGTTAGGCGCACGCCTATTTTAGTACTCACAACAAATTATTTTGATTGAATAAAGCAATGAGCCTGGGCCTGTAGCTCAGTTGGTTAGAGCGCACCCCTGATAAGGGTGAGGTCGGAGGTTCAAATCCTCCCAGGCCCACCAATTTTGCGCAACGTGGTTGAAAGACTATTTTGTGGAAAGTTTTTGGACATCTTCTGGGACGGGACGCTTGCTAGATGAAGGGGCCACGGTAGTGGTTTTTTTGTTTACACGCAATAGAGGGGCCATAGCTCAGCTGGGAGAGCGCCTGCCTTGCACGCAGGAGGTCGGGAGTTCGATCCTCCCTGGCTCCACCAACTCTATAAGGGTTACGTAACGGATTAAGTTACGGAAATAGCTTTTATAGAATTGGTGAGGAAACTCAACAATTGCTCTTTAAAAATTTGGAATCTGTAAACTGTAATAAAGAAAGAATGAAGCAGTAATGGATTGTGTTTAGTTTGATGATGAGTCGGACTGTATGCAAGAAGTTATTGGTGAGTTCTCAAGCAAAGCGAAATTGTCAGCGATTATATAGTCACAACCAGACTGGTTGGGGTTATATGGTCAAGTGAATAAGCGCATACGGTGAATGCCTAGGCGGTAAGAGGCGATGAAGGACGTTGTAGCATGCGATAAGCCACGGTTAGTTTGCAAACTAACTTTGATCCGTGGATTTCCGAATGGGGAAACCCGGCCAGGACAACCTGGTCATCAGTGACTGAATACATAGGTCATTAGAAGCGAACCCGGAGAACTGAAACATCTAAGTACCCGGAGGAAAAGAAATCAACCGAGATTCCCTTAGTAGCGGCGAGCGAACGGGGATTAGCCCTTAAGCATTAATTAAGTTAGTAGAACACTCTGGAAAGTGTGGCCATAGACGGTGATAGCCCGGTATACGAAAATTTTTTTAGTGTGAAATCGAGTAGGTCGGAGCACGTGAAACTCTGACTGAACATGGGGGGACCATCCTCCAAGGCTAAATACTCCTTACCGACCGATAGTGAACTAGTACCGTGAGGGAAAGGCGAAAAGAACCCCGGAGAGGGGAGTGAAATAGATCCTGAAACCGTATGCGTACAAGCAGTGGGAGCATGTCTTCGGACGTGTGACTGCGTACCTTTTGTATAATGGGTCAGCGACTTAATCTTAGTGGCGAGCTTAACCGAATAGGGGAGGCGTAGCGAAAGCGAGTCTTAATAGGGCGAATTAGTCGCTAGGATTAGACCCGAAACCGGGCGATCTATCCATGGCCAGGTTGAAGGTGGGGTAATACCTACTGGAGGACCGAACCCACTTATGTTGAAATATGAGGGGATGAGCTGTGGATTGGAGTGAAAGGCTAATCAAGCCCGGAGATAGCTGGTTCTCCTCGAAAGCTATTTAGGTAGCGCCTCGTGTATAACTATTGGGGGTAGAGCACTGTTTCGGCCAGGGGGTCATCCCGACTTACCAACCCGATGCAAACTCCGAATACCAATAAGTTCCAGCACGGGAGACACACAGCGGGTGATAAGGTCCGTTGTGAAAAGGGAAACAGCCCAGACCGTCAGCTAAGGTCCCAAAATCTATGCTCAGTGGGAAACGATGTGAGAAGGCCCAGACAGCCAGGAGGTTGGCTTAGAAGCAGCCATCCTTTAAAGAAAGCGTAATAGCTCACTGGTCGAGTCGGCTTGCGCGGAAGATTTACCGGGGCTAAGCATAGTACCGAAGCTACGGATCATACTTTTAGTATGGTGGTAGAGGAGCGTTCTGTAAGTCTGCGAAGGTCAATTGAGAAGTTGGCTGGAGATATCAGAAGTGCGAATGCTGACATGAGTAACGATAATGGGGGTGAAAAACCCCCACGCCGAAAACCCAAGGTTTCCTGCGCAACGCTAATCGACGCAGGGTTAGTCGGTACCTAAGGCGAGGCCGAAAGGCGTAGTCGATGGAAAACAGGTTAATATTCCTGTACCGCAATTAACTGCGATGGGGTGACGGAGAAGGCTAGATCAGCCAACTGTTGGAATAGTTGGTTTAAGCACGTAGGGAGGACTCTTAGGTAAATCCGGGGGTCTATATTCTGAGGTGTTATGACGAGTTTCTTTTCGAAGAGATGAAGTGATTGATGCCATGCTTCCAAGAAAAACCTCTAAGCTTCAGGTTAATTGTGGCCGTACCCCAAACCGACACAGGTGGGTGGGATGAGAATTCTAAGGCGCTTGAGAGAACTCGGGTGAAGGAACTAGGCAAAATGGTACCGTAACTTCGGGAGAAGGTACGCCCTATAGGTGAAGCGACTTGCTCGTGGAGCTCAATAGGGTTGCAATAAAATGGTGGCTGCGACTGTTTATCAAAAACATAGCACTCTGCAAACTCGAAAGAGGACGTATAGGGTGTGACGCCTGCCCGGTGCCGGAAGGTTAATTGATGGGGTTATCTTCGGAGAAGCTCTTGATCGAAGCCCCGGTAAACGGCGGCCGTAACTATAACGGTCCTAAGGTAGCGAAATTCCTTGTCGGGTAAGTTCCGACCTGCACGAATGGCGTAACGACGGCCACACTGTCTCCACCCGAGACTCAGTGAAATTGAAATCGCTGTGAAGATGCAGTGTACCCGCGGCTAGACGGAAAGACCCCGTGCACCTTTACTATAGCTTTACGCTGGACTTTGACCCTACTTGTGTAGGATAGGTGGGAGACTTTGAAGCAGGAACGCTAGTTTTTGTGGAGTCAACCTTGAAATACCACCCTGGTATGTTTGAAGTTCTAACCTAGGTCCGTTATCCGGATCGGGGACAGCGTATGGTGGGTAGTTTGACTGGGGCGGTCTCCTCCCAAAGAGTAACGGAGGAGCACGAAGGTACCCTCAGCATGGTCGGAAATCATGCAATGAGTGCAAAGGCATAAGGGTGCTTGACTGCGAGATAGACACATCGAGCAGGTACGAAAGTAGGTCTTAGTGATCCGGTGGTTCTGAATGGAAGGGCCATCGCTCAACGGATAAAAGGTACGCCGGGGATAACAGGCTGATACCGCCCAAGAGTTCATATCGACGGCGGTGTTTGGCACCTCGATGTCGGCTCATCACATCCTGGGGCTGGAGCAGGTCCCAAGGGTATGGCTGTTCGCCATTTAAAGTGGTACGCGAGCTGGGTTCAGAACGTCGTGAGACAGTTCGGTCCCTATCTGCCGTGGGCGTTTGAGATTTGAGGGCATCTGCTCCTAGTACGAGAGGACCGGAGTGGACGAACCTCTGGTGTTCCGGTTGTCACGCCAGTGGCATTGCCGGGTAGCTATGTTCGGACAGGATAACCGCTGAAAGCATCTAAGCGGGAAACCTCGCCCAAGATGAGATCTCACTGGTACTTTAAGTACCCTGAAGGGCCCTGAGAGACTATCAGGTTGATAGGCTGGGTGTGGAAGCGCAGTAATGTGTGAAGCTAACCAGTACTAATTGCCCGTGAGGCTTGACCATATAACACCCAAGTAGTTTGGGTGAAGTTGATAATATTAGCTTAGCTTGAACAGTTTACAGATTCCGACAGTTCTTCAAAGGATGATTGATGAGGACTGTTACGGTGAGATAAGGATATTTTGCCAAAACGATTTGCCTGGTGGCCATAGCGAATGTGCCCCACCCGATCCCATTCCGAACTCGGAAGTGAAACCGTTTAGCGCCGATGATAGTGTGGATTTATCCATGTGAAAGTAGGGAACTGCCAGGTTTTTAAATTGAGACCCAGATATTTGTTATCTGGGTTTTTTTTTGCCCGATACTTTTAATACTCATAACAACTGTACTTGTTGTATGATGTGTTTCACGAAGTCGTCTTCTTTTTACCATCTTCTATTGATCTTTATGAGTGATAATTCCCAATTTACCCGTGCCCAACAAGTAATTCCTGGCGGTGTTAATTCACCGGTGAGGGCTTTTAAGGGGGTCGGTGGCGACCCTGTCTTTATTGACCGCGCGACGGGTCCTTATATTTTTGATACCGACGGTAAACGCTACATTGATTATGTCGGCTCATGGGGACCCATGATAGTCGGTCATGCACATCCTGAGGTTATAGCGGGCGTTACCAGTGCGGCCACGAAGGGTTTGAGTTTTGGGGCGCCGACTGAAATCGAAACAACTTTAGCCGCTAAAGTATGTGACTTGATTCCCTCTATTGATTTGGTTCGTATGGTGAGTTCAGGAACAGAGGCGACCATGAGTGCGATTCGGTTAGCCCGTGGCTATACCGGTAGAGATAAAATTGTTAAATTTGAAGGTTGTTACCATGGTCATTCAGATTCACTGTTAGTCAAAGCAGGTTCTGGGGCGCTTACCTTGGGGGTGCCCAGTTCTCCTGGGGTTCCTGAAGCCTTGGCTGCTGAAACCATTACGCTGACTTATAATGATCTTCAGGGGGTTGAGGAGGTTTTTAATTCTATAGGGTCTGAGATTGCCGCAATTATTGTTGAACCGGTTGCCGGCAATATGAATTGTATTCCACCGGTTTCAGGTTTTTTGGAAGGCCTTCGCACAGTTTGTGATGATGCCGGTGCTGTGCTTATTTTTGACGAAGTCATGACCGGGTTCAGAGTAAGTTTATCAGGGGCGCAGGGCCATTACGGTGTGAGACCTGACTTGACCACCTTAGGTAAAATTCTAGGGGGTGGAATGCCCGTAGGTGCTTTTGGTGGCAGGCGTGAAATAATGGAAGCTATTGCACCATTGGGCCCTGTTTATCAGGCCGGTACGCTATCGGGTAACCCCGTTGCAATGGCCGCTGGTCTGGCGACGCTTGACTTGATTGCGCAACCTGATTTTTATGATCAGCTCACGGCATCCACTAATTATTTATTAGCAGGGATTGCCTCCGTTGCAAGCCGTAATAACATTGCGATGACCTATAATTCAGTGGGCGCTATGTTCGGACTTTTCTTTACAAGGGATGAATCTGTTAGCAATTTTGCCCAAGTGATGGCTTGTGATCAGGCACAATTCAAAGTGTTTTTTCATGGCATGCTGGAACAAGGTGTGTATTTGGCGCCTTCTGCGTTTGAAGCCGGTTTTGTATCATCTGCGCATCGTCAAGAAGATTTAGATGAAACGATTTATGCAGCAAAGCGTGTATTTGAATCATGGGCATAATGACTGCAATAAGGTGATTTTTGGATATTTTTTCTTATCTAATTGAGAACACTCCTGTCTTAACTGCGCTTGGCTTGGGTTGTTTACTTGGACTGCTCATTATGGGGTGGTGGTCGCAGCATAGCCGACGAGAACTTGAACAGTGCCTGTTAATAGCAAAAGAAAAATTACTGATTTTTGATCAGCGTAATCAGGAATGCGAACGCTTACAAGAGCAATTAGCCCGTGCCAATATCTTAACAGCGCAATTACAAGCGCGGCTTGAAGAGCAGCAAAAACACGGTACAGAAAAGCTTAAATTACTGCAAGATTCGGAAACCCGATTAAAATTGCAGTTTGAGAATTTAGCGAATCAGATTTTTGAAGCCAAGACCAAACAGTTTAAAGAACAAAACAACAGCAGTCTGAATGAAATTGTTTCACCGCTTAAAGAGCAATTAGGCGAATTTAAAAAACGTATTGAGCATGTTTATGAACATGAAACGCGTGACCGAGTTACGTTAAGAGAAGAAATAAGCCAGCTTAGGCAAGATACCCAAAAGATGAATCAAGAGGCGTTAAATTTAACGCGTGCCCTGAAAGGAGATAATAAAACCCAAGGTAACTGGGGGGAAATGATTTTAGAAAAAGTGCTTGAAGAGTCAGGGCTACGAAAGGGCATTGAGTATGATCCGCAAGGCGCTTTTCGAGATAATAATAATAGCTTGTTTAAACCCGATGTAATTATTCGCTTACCGGGCGATAAAGATGTCGTGGTTGATTCTAAGGTTTCATTGGTGGCGTATGAGCGCTACTGTTCAGCAGAGGATGACGGCGAACGAATCAAAGCGTTAAAAGAGCATACTCTGGCGGTTCGACAGCATATTAAAGGCCTGAGTGAAAAAGACTATAGCAGTCTAAAAGGGTTGCGGTCCTTGGATTTTGTCTTGTTATTTATGCCGATTGAAGCAGCTTTTATGGCTGCTTTTCAGGCCGATGAAAAGGTGTTTGCTGATGCCTTTGAGCATAAGATTATAGTGGTGACGCCGACCACGCTGCTGGCCACCTTACGAACGATTGAGAATATTTGGCGTTATGAACGCCGCAATGAAAATGCTCGGATTATTGCTGAAAAGGCCGGTAGTTTGTACGACAAAATTCGCGGTTTTGTTGAGGATCTTGATAAACTGGGCACTCAACTTAGTACGGTTAATAAAACCTATACGGGGGTAATGGGAAAATTAACACAAGGACAAGGAAACCTAATTCGACAAGCCAATAGTTTTGTTGAACTCGGCGTTAAAGTGAAAAAAGCAATTCCTAAAAATATTTCTGAACAAGCCCATCTTGGCGATGACGATAATTGATATGTCCTTAATTTACCGAAGCGTCAGTTCTACGAAGAAAAAATCTGTCCTGACTTAATGATTTGGGCGGCTTTTCCTTTGAGAGTTTGACCCCAGAACGGTGTATTTCGACCTTGGCTTAGCCAGTTGTTTTCATTAACGGTCCATGTCAGTTCGGGATTAAAAATACAAATATCTGCAGCACTACCTTTGGTTAAGGTGCCCTGTTTAAGGGCTAGAATACTCGCTGGATTTTGTGTTACCCAAGAAATTCCTTGGCTTAACGATACAGCCTCTGTCTCGGTGAGTTTAAGTACTAAGGGCAAGAGTGTTTCCAGAGCAGAAATCCCTGGTTCTGTCGAGGGAAATGCTCCCAGTTTGGCGTCAGCGTCATGAGGTTGGTGTGCTGAACAGATTGCATCAATAACACCGGTCTTTAACCCATCTATTAAGGCTTGTTTGTCAGTTTCGGTTCGGAAAGGCGGGGTCACATGGAGCGCGCTATCAAAGGTATTGAGTTCGTTCTCGGTGAAAAATAATTGGTGAATGGCAACATCTGCTGAAACGGGTAATTGTTTGTGTTTGGCCGCTTTTAATAAATTGACCGATTCACTACAACTGAGTTGGGAAAAGTGAATCCGACAGCCAGTCAGTTCACATAAAGCGAGGCTCTGTTGTATAGCAATGATTTCAGAGACATGAGGAATTCCTGGCAGACCAAATCGTGAAGCAGGTATACCTTCGTGAACACAGCCTTGATTTTGTAGCCAGGGGTCTTCCGGGCGAATGATGACGCAAAGATTGTGGCTGGCTGCATACTCCAGAGTGCGGCGTAAAACCAATGTGTTTTTAATTGGAGTGTGTGCATTACTGAAACCAATGCAACCGGCTTTATGTAAAGCGGCCATGGCGCTGAGTTTAGTGCCTTCCAGTCCTTGCGTTAAAGCACCAATCGGTAAGACGGTTGCTGCATTTGCATGTTCTACTTTATCCAGTATAAATTCAGTAACGGCAGGGGTGTCATTGATCGGGTGGGTATCAGGCGGGCAACACAGCGTGGTTATACCACTTTTAAGTGCGGCTGTCGTTTCAGAGAGAATGGTTGCTTTCTGTGTTTGCCCGGGTTCACGTAAATGAGCGCTCAGATCAATAAGGCCTGGACAGACAATGTGGTCTTTTGCATCAATGGTATGTACTGCGGTGAAGTCATTTGGGCGTTCAAAAAGCGAAATGATACGGTTGTCTTTGATGAATAAGTCACCGACTTTATCAATGGTATTGGCGGGGTCGATAATGCGTCCGCCGGTAATCAATACAGCGGTCATGTATGGTGTCTCCCGGGTGGTTGCAGAATCAATGACATGATCGCCATACGGATGGCGATACCGTAGCTGACTTGTTGCAGAATAACAGATTGCGGCCCGTCAGCGACCTCAGATGAAATTTCAACGCCACGATTAATGGGCCCGGGGTGCATAACAATGGCATCGGGTTTTGCGATCGCCAATTTTTCCTGAGTAAGGCCAAAGCAATTAAAATATTCACTTTCACTGGGCAGGAGGGCGCCGGACATGCGTTCTTTTTGTAGACGTAACATGATCACGACATCAATGTCTTGCAGACCTTCTTCAAGTGTATGAGACACACTGACGCCTAAGGCGTTAACCTCAATCGGGAGTAAGGTCTTGGGGGCGATAACCCGAATTTCTTTGGCACCTAAAATGGACAGTGCCTGAATTTGGGAGCGGGCCACGCGGGAGTGAAGAATGTCGCCGATGATCGCGATGCGTAATGAAGAAAAATCATTCTTGTGCCGCCGAATAGTGAACATGTCTAACAGGGCTTGTGTCGGGTGAGCATGATTGCCGTCACCGGCGTTAATGACACTGATTCCCGGGGCAACATGTTGAGCAATAAAATGAGCAGCACCACTTAAAGCATGGCGTATCACAAACATATCAACATGCATGGCCTCCAAATTGCGAATAGTATCTAAAAGGCTTTCCCCTTTGGATGTTGCTGAAGTGGCAATGTTCATATTGATGACATCGGCAGATAATCGTTTGGCAGCCAATTCGAATGTTGTGCGTGTCCGGGTACTGTTTTCGAAGAAAAGATTAACAACCGTTTTGCCGCGTAAGATCGGATATTTTTTAACCGGTTGATTAGCAAGGCTGGCAAACGATTCAGCATTATCCATAATCTCGGTTAATAGCCGTTGGTCGAGTCCTTCTATGGACAGCAGGTGTTGTAATTGGTGGTCTGAATTAAACTGCAGAGAGTCGGTTGTCGTCATAGGGTTAGGCGGATTCGGAATTATCCGTATTCTGTATGGCAATAGTTAATGGATTAGGACCGGTTAGTTTAATGCGTTCGCCCGGTTGTAACTTAATGTTAACGCCGATACAGTCAGGTTTAAGGGGTATTTGCTGACCATCGCGTTCTATTAAAATGCCTAAAATGACTTGGTTAGGGCGGCCATAATCAAAAATTTCATTGAGGGCCGCTCTAATGGTTCGACCGGTATAAAAAACATCGTCAATAAGAATAATATCGCGTGCTTCTATGTCTTTGGGTAGTTGGCTGGGTTTGACAAAGGGGTTAATCCCGAGTTGTGAAAAATCATCGCGATAAAAAGAAATATCCAGCAAGCCTAAAGGGCTGCTCAGGCCTAAACGGTGGTGCATATGCTCGGCAACCCAGACGCCGCCACTATGAATACCGATCATTAACGGATTAGTTAGTTTTCGACTGTTAAGGGTTGCGCGTAATTGTTTTTCAAGTGTATCGAGTAGCTCAGGGATTGAAAGGTCATTAGGGTTCATGAGGTCGTTGTTGTTCATTTATCCAAGTTAGCAATATTCGTTGTGCAGCCAGTTGATCTTGAACTTTCCAGAGCTTTTTAGCAGAAACATTAAGGTCATTATATAGCATTTGTTTAGCTTCAAACGTGGTTAATGTCTCATCAACTTGGTAGACCGGTAAGTTGAATCGGCCGTGGAGTTGGCGACAGAATTTTATAATGCGTGGTGTCACTAGATTGTCAGAGCCGTCTTGTTGTACTGATTGGCCCACAACTAAGCCTTGTGGTTGCCATTTTTCAATAAGTAATTGTAATTGTTGCCAGTTGGGTTGTTGATTAACGGCGGTGACAGTGGTTAACGGATTAGCGATTGCAGTTTCTATATGAGCAATGGCGACGCCAATCTTTTTATGGCCAAAATCAAAGCCTAAAAAGGTATCGTTGGGGTTGATGGTTTTTTTTGTTAGGGGCATCGTGATTCTTTAGCCATGCCCCGCTGCTGTGGTTAGTGAATTTATATTAACACCGATTTGTTCAGCGGCTCTTTGCCAACGCTGGTTAACAGGGATGTCAAAGAGTAGGGCTTGATTAGAGGGTGTATTTAACCAAGTGTTCGCAATCATTTCTTGCTCTAGTTGGTTTTCTCCCCAACCGGAATAACCTAAAGCAATGAGGGCATTTTTCGGACCTTCATTGAGGGCGATGGCTTCCAGAATATCCCGTGAAGTGGTTAGGGTGACGTAATCTGAAATAATTAATGAAGAATCCCAATCGGCACAGGGGGTATGTAGTACAAAACCGCGATCGGGTTGAACGGGGCCGCCGGCATAGACGGGAATGTTATTCGAAAAATCTTGAGTGAGGGTAATATCCATTTGCTGAAAAATATCTTTAGCTTTGATGTCGGCAGGGCGATTAATAATAATACCCAAAGCGCCTTTTTGATCATGTTGGCAAAGCAGTGTGACCGTTTGATGAAAGTTAGGGTCAACCATATGCGGCATGGCAACCAGAAGTTGATTGGTAAATGACTGTGGCTGTTTCATAACAGTACGTACCTCCTGTTTATTTGTGAGGACACAATTACTGACTAGTAGATATACCAGTTTCATCAGAAAATTGCCAGACTCGGCTAATAACTAATACATCTATTTCATCTAAAAGCTCTTTAGGTAACGGTGAATAGGGAACGCCCATGCGGACAATATTCATGGCCGCTTCATCTAAAGCTTTGTTGCCTGATGATTGTCGCACCTTAATACTATAGAGACTGCCGTCAGGATTGATTCCGGCATCAATCCGTAATGTTCCCCGAAATCCGGGGGTTTGAGCAATGGCCGGGTAGTTAAGGTTACCAATGCGTTCAACTTTAGCCTGCCATTGTTTAATGTAGTAGGTGGCTTTGTATTGATGCGATTGGGAAAGTGAATTCGAGAATTTAATTCGGCTGTTTTTAGGGTTAATGGCTTGGTTGCTAATAGTGCGGCCCATATCGCTGATTTGTTGCACCAGAGTCTTGACGGAGAGGTTTTTGGATGGTTTCTTGAGGGTGGGGTGTTTTGATACCGTCTTAGGTGCGGGTGTTAACGGGTGACGGACATTGTTTTTTTGGGGCGCTGCGTTCAAGGGCTGTTTTATTGGCGTTGAATCTTCCGTAGTGGTGATGATTTTTTTAACGGGTACTGGCGTTTGAGTGGAGAGGTTAGCTTGTGTTAGAGCCTTGGGTTGAGTGAGAGTAATAGTAATGGATGGTGCGACTCTAGTCGGTGTGACAATAGGGGGCATTAACGGCGTTAAGACCACTACGTGCACCAGAAAAGAAAGCGCCAGTGCCAATAAAAGTTTATTGCTTGTTATACCGCGGGGTCTTGTTAGTTGCATCGTGGCCTATCACAACCTATGAGTTTAAGTGTGTCTCGATATGATCCATTAGTATTGCGCTGATATTAATATTAAATTGTCGATCTAATTCCTGAACGCAGGTTGGGCTGGTTACATTGATTTCAGTCAGGTAGTCACCAATAATATCCAAGCCTACAAAAACCAAGCCTTTTTCTTTTAATGTGGGACCGACTTGGCGAGCAATCCATCGATCTCTATCCGTCAGTTCTCGCCCTTCAGCCAAGCCGCCGGCCGCTAAATTACCGCGGGTTTCGCCTTGAGCTGGAATTCTGGCCAGTGTGTAAGGAATAGGTTCTCCATTGATCATGAGCAAACGTTTGTCGCCGTCTTTGATTTCAGGAAGATATTTTTGTGCCATGATGAATTCACTGTTATAGCGCGTGATTGTTTCAAGGATGACGCTGAGATTAGGGTCGTCTTGTTGAACACGGAAGATGGACGCGCCGCCCATGCCGTCGAGGGGTTTTAAGATAATATCCTGATTTTTATTAAGAAATTCACGGATGCGGTGTGCTTCTTTGGTCACCAGCATGTCCGTGCAACAGTGTGGAAACCAGGCGGTGTAAAGCTTTTCATTGGCATCGCGTAGTGATTGTGGTCTGTTGACAATATAGGAGCCACTTTTTTCGGCTAATTCTAATAAATAGGTGCTGTAGATATAGTCTTGATTAAAGGGAGGGTCTTTGCGCATTAAAATAACATTGAGATCCGCTAGGGGCATTTCTTTATCATCACTGAACTGATACCAGCTAGCCGGGTCAGGGGTTACTTCTAATGTGCGTGTGCGGGCAAAGGCTTGGCCGTTTTTTAAAAAAAGGTCTTTGATTTCCATGTAAAATAGTGACCAAGAGCGGGATTGGGCCTCTAGTAGCATAGCAAAACTAGTGTCTTTTTTAATATTGATGAGGCTGATGTCGTCCATTACAATGCCGAGTTTAATTTTCACAAGCGTAGAACCTTTGGGTTGTTAGTGAGTGAGATGGGGTATTTTATCAGACTAAAGTTCATTAGGTCTTTACCATTAGTTTGTAATTTGGTATAAAGATCGGCTAATTAAGAAAATTTAAGTGTTTGAGGGAAATCATGTCCAGAGAATGTCAAGTAACAGGTAAACGGCCTGTTACCGGAAATAACGTTTCGCACGCGAACAATAAAACAAAAAGACGTTTTAATCCAAATTTGCATATGCATAAATTTTGGGTTGAAACGGAGCGCCGTTGGGTGCGTTTGAAAGTTTCAAGCAAAGGTATGCGTATTATTGATAAGAATGGGATTGATGCTGTTCTTGCTGATATACGTAAACGCGGCAATAAAGTTTAAGGAAATTAGCGATGAGAGATATAATTAAATTAGTTTCCAGCGCAGGAACCGGTCATTTTTATACGACGACTAAAAACAAACGGACCATGCCTGAAAAAATAGAAATGAAGAAGTTTGACCCGGTTGTTCGTAAATACGTCAATTATAAAGAAGCTAAAATCAAATAAGCTTTTTTATCCCTCAACAGTGTTGGGGTGCATTACGCGTTCTTGTTACCTGTTGAGAATATTTTTTGACCATTATCCAATGATCAAAAAGCATTCTTGCGCGGGTATTATTTTTAGTCGACCTTCTGTTTTTTTGCAATGTCGATGTCCTCGTTTTTTCTTATCTTATACCGGTCAGAAGTTATTCAAGACGGAGTATCCACTCTACTTTTGGGTAACTGATTGCCACTCCAATTAAGGTCTATTTATTTAGCGGATACTAAAGAGGCCGTATGTGCTTTAATGCGCGTTTTTTTTGTTTTATGTGATAAATTAATAGGCAATGGACGAGATGATTCGGTACCTCGGAGAGACTATCCGAGTGACGGTGGCCTTTTAGATAAAAAACAGGGTGTGTTAAATGAGACGTGCGGTGGTGAATAAAAAATACGGTGTTAGCGCTTTATTTTGGGTCTTGCTATTAGGCCTGGGGTTTATCCAAACAGTTGCAGCGACCTTACCGTTGACCGTTTCAGGTGAATCGATACCTTCATTGGCACCCATCTTAGACAAAAGTATGCCGGCGGTTGTAAATATATCGACTTTACAAAATATCCGGGTCAATGATAACCCCTTAATGCAAGATCCTTTTTTTCGGCGTTTTTTTCAGGCTCCCCGGCAGCGACAACGCCAGCAAAACAGCAGTTTAGGCTCGGGGGTTATTATTGATAGCCGGTTGGGTCTTATTTTGACTAACAATCATGTTATTGATAAAGCCGATGAAATTTTGGTGACCTTGAGTGATAAGCGACAATTCAAGGCGAAATTAATTGGTAAGGACCCGGAAGCCGATGTCGCGGTCATTCAAATCCCAGCAGATAATTTGGTCGAGTTGCCGGTTGCTGACTCTTCGCGTCTACGCGTGGGTGATTTTGTGATTGCTATCGGTAATCCATTTGGTTTAGGGCAGACCGTAACGTCCGGTATTGTCAGCGCTTTAGGTCGAACGGGGTTGGGAATTGAAGGGTATGAGGATTTTATTCAGACTGATGCTTCAATTAACCCTGGAAATTCAGGCGGCGCATTGATTAATCTGAAAGGAGAGTTAATAGGAATTAATACCGCTATTCTGGCGCCGAATGGGGGTAATGTAGGAATTGGTTTTGCCATTCCCTCCAATATGGCGATGACATTAAAAAACTCTCTAGTACAGTATGGCGAGGTTCGCCGCGGTCTTTTAGGGATTTCAACACAGGATTTAACGCCGGATTTAGTGAAGGCTTTTGAGTTGGCGGAAAATTACGGAGCGGTCATTAGTCGTGTACAGGCGGGTTCATCGGCGGAACGGGCCGGTCTTGAAGCCGGAGATATTATTCGTTCAGTCAATAATCTTAAAATTAAGAACAGCCCTCAAATTCGTAATATTATTGGTTTATTACAAATCGGTGATCAGGTTGATATAACAATCCTTAGAAATGGCCGACTACAAAACATTAAGGCCATTGTCGGCAAGCCGGTCTCGTTAGCTATCAAGGGTCAAAGTATTCACAAGACATTGACGGGCGTTGTGTTGAGTGTAGTGCAAAAAGATCGGGTGCCCGGTATTTTAGTGAATCAGGTTGATTCTGGTTCTTACGCCTGGAATGCCGGATTAAGGCCCGGTGATATTATTTTGTCGGTTAATCGTTACCGAGTACAGACCCTACCGGACCTTAAGAAGGTCGCCGTGTCCAGCAATCGTTTATTATTGAATATTCAGCGTGGTCGGGATGCTTTTTTTATTGTTTTACATTAACAGGTAGCGGTGCGTTTTTGTGTTTTTATATGGGTGTTTAATAATTGAAGTGATTGAATAAGATGAGTCATGAAAGAGAGTTTAAATCTTTAGCCGTTGCGGTTCTGGTGATTTCCGATACGCGTTCTGAAGCCGATGATGTTTCGGGGAAAGTATTGGTTGAGCGTTTGGAAAAAACCGGGCACTTTTTACACGACAAGCAGATTGTTCCGGATGATATTTATCAGATTCGTTCCGTAGTGTCGCAATGGATCGCAAATTCTGGAATAGATGTTATTTTGACAACCGGTGGAACCGGTGTAACCGGGCGAGACGGGACGCCGGAAGCGGTGCAACCGTTGTTGGATAAAGTATTGGATGGTTTTGGCGAGGTTTTCAGGATGATTTCATATCAGACGATTAAAACCTCGACGATTCAGTCGCGCGCTATTGCGGGTGTTGCGAATGGAACTTATATTTTCTGTCTGCCGGGATCATCAGGAGCGTGTCGTACGGCTTGGGATTCATTGATAAAAGATCAGTTAGATTACCGTACCCGGCCTTGTAATCTGGTGCAATTGATGCCGCGGTTAAAGGAGAGCTAGGTGAAGATTAATTTTTTATTGGCTGCCGCTCTCGTCGGTTTAACCGGGGTGTTGTTGGGGGCTTTTGGGGCGCATGGGTTGCGAGAGTCGTTGTCACCAGCGATGTTGACGATTTATAAAACGGCTGTGGACTATCAAATGTGGCATGCGCTGGCCTTAATGGGGGTTGCTTTATTGTTACGATATAATCCGGATGAAAAATCATTAATACGGGCCGGCTGGTGTTTTTTGTTTGGGGTTGTTTCTTTTTCAGGAAGCCTTTATTTGCTCGCGTGTTTAAATATGAAATGGTTGGGAATGGTTACCCCGATAGGCGGTGTGTCTTTCTTAGGCGGATGGGGTCTGTTGGCGTTGTTTTCGTTAAAAGATAAGTCGATAGTGAGCGGTCATAATGAAACTAATGAGTCTGATTAAATATGCTTGATAGTCATATGAAAACAATTTATTTAAAGGAATATTTGCCGCCGGCGTATCTTATTCAGACGGTGGATTTGAATTTTATTTTAGATGCGTTTGAAACCCGTGTTATCTCAACGCTTAAAGTTGTGGCCAACCCAGAGCATAGTACGGGAGGTCCGTTGATTTTATCAGGTGAGCAACTGAGTCTAAAATCAGTGCGGTTAAATGGTCAGGAATTGACAACGAGAGATTTTTCTCTTGATGAGGAGTCGTTGACGTTATTGGTTCCTCCCAACGATGCTACTTTTGAATTAATTATTGAAAACACGTTAAACCCTCATGCAAACACAGCCCTTGAAGGGTTGTATATGAGTAATGGTTTATTTTGTACACAGTGTGAGGCTGAAGGGTTCAGGAAAATTACTTATTTTCTGGATCGCCCAGATGTGATGTCTTGTTACACAACAACGATCATCGGCGATAAAGTGCTTTACCCGGTGTTATTATCTAATGGTAATCAAGTTGCACACGGTGAGTTAGATGATGGTCGGCATTGGGTGACCTGGAAAGACCCTTTTCCGAAGCCGTGTTATCTTTTTGCGTTGGTTGCAGGAAAATTAGTCAGTATTGAAGATCGTTATATCACAATGGCAGAACGTGAAATAGCGTTACAGGTCTTTGTTGAACCGAATGATTTGGATAAGTGTGATCATGCTATGCAGTCGTTAAAAAATGCGATGGCATGGGATGAGAAGGTTTACGGTAGGGAATACGATTTAGACCTTTATATGATTGTTGCGGTGAGTCATTTTAATATGGGCGCAATGGAAAATAAGGGGCTTAATGTTTTTAATACCAAGTTTGTTTTAGCACGTCCTGATACCGCGACAGATGCTGATTATGAACATATCGAAGGCGTTATCGGCCATGAATATTTTCATAATTGGACCGGCAACCGGGTCACGTGCAGAGACTGGTTTCAGTTAAGTCTAAAAGAGGGGCTAACGGTCTTTAGAGACCAGGAGTTCACGGCAGATCATACCTCAAGAGCGGTTAAGCGTATTGAAGATGTAACCATGCTGAGAACGCGACAATTTGCAGAAGATGCAGGGCCGTTGGCGCATCCTGTTCGCCCGGAGTCTTACATTGAAATTAATAATTTTTATACACTGACAATTTATGAAAAAGGCGCTGAGGTTGTGCGCATGCTGCATACCTTGTTGGGTGCTAAAGGTTTCCGTTCAGGAACGGATTTGTATTTTAAGCGCCATGATGGTCAGGCGGTGACTTGCAATGATTTTGTTAAGGCAATGGAAGATGCTAATCAGACTGATTTGTCGCAATTTAAACGGTGGTATCAGCAAGCAGGCACACCACAAGTCCGTGTGACAGTTGATTATCGACCGGCTGAGCAAAAATTATCGCTTACATTTAGTCAGTTTTGCCGTGAAATACCCGGTTATGAAAATCAAGTGCCGTTACATATTCCGATTCGATTAGGGTTGTTAGGGCAACGCGGTCAGGTGCTAGGGCTACAGCAAGCCGGTGATATGGAGGCGAGCGATGAGGTCGTTCTGGAGTTAACTGAGGCTACACAGTCTTTTGAATTCATTGGTGTTAAAGAACCCCCGGTACCTTCTCTTTTGCGCGGTTTTTCAGCCCCGATTAAGTTATTAATAGATCAGGATCTTGAGCAGTTAGCTTTTTTAAGTAGCTATGATGTTGATACCTTTAATCGTTGGGAGGCAGGGCAAAAATTGGCTTGTGTGGTTATTCTTGAGGTGGCGCAGGATTACGCAGACGGTAAATCATTAAGTATAAAGACAACTATTGTTGCGGTTTTTGACAAAATTTTAAGTCAACCCTGGGACGATTTATCTTATTTAGCCTTATTGTTAACGTTGCCCAGTGAGATTTATTTACACGAGCAAATGGAGGTTGTTGACGTTGAAGCCATTCACCATGCGCGCATGTTTGTAAAAAGAACGTTGGCCGAATGCTTGTACGACAAGTTCGAGCAGCTGTATACAGACCATCATTGTGATGAGTCCGGTCAATTTGATTCCAGGGCTATCGGGCGTCGACGTGTTAAAAATAGTGCGCTGGCGTACTTATCGCTTATTGAGAATCCCGAAAGTTATCAACGGTCTGAGCAGCAATTTAAGTCAGCCAAAAATATGACCGATCAGTTGGCTTCTTTACAGGCTATTATTAATAGTAAATACCCTGGGCGAGAACAGTGTCTGAGTCAGTTTTATGATCAGTGGCATGATGATGCCTTAGTGATCGATAAATGGTTTAGTTTGCAGGCAACTAGTTTTTTGCCCGAGGCTTTTAGCGTGGTTAAGACTTTAGCCGGGCACACCGCTTTTGATATTAAGAACCCTAATCGAGTGCGTGCTTTGGTCGGTGCTTTTAGTCAGGCTAACCCGTTACATTTTCATCGCTCCGATGGTGACGGCTATGTGTTTTTAGCCGATCAGGTGTTTAAGTTAAATGCCATTAATCCGCAGGTGGCTGCACGCATGGTGGTACCGTTAACGCACTGGCAGAAGTTTGATTTAGCGCGGCAAGATCAGATGAAATTGCAATTAGAAAGAATTGTGGCGACGCCGGGGATTTGTAAAGATGTGTATGAAATAGTAAGTAAAAGTTTAAAAGGAGCGGTTGATGACTGATACGCGTGGGGCTGTTAATCTACGTAAGTTAATTTGGAATTGTAGTTTTTTAGATGATAAAAAACGAATTGAATGGTACCCCAACTTCTGGTTAATGCGGGTTAAGGTTGTCGAATTAGCACCTGATTGGCGTATGGTAAGAATTAAGTTGCCTCATACTTGGTTGTCAACGAATCCGGGTGGCGGATTATTTGGCGGTTTTCAGGCCTGTTTGGCTGATCCTATTGCGGCGATGGTTTGTCTGAAACTTTTCCCCCAGTATTCGGTCTGGACGCGGTCATTGCAATTGGATTTCAGGCGGGAAGCCCTTACGGCAACCGAACTTAGGTTTTCGATAACGCCGGAGGACGAATTGCGTATTCAGCATGAACTTGAAACCAAAGGGCGAAGTACACCGAGCTTTGACTATGGTTTTTATCAGGCCGATGGCTCTTTGTGTACCGGGATAAAAGCAACGGTGGCACTACGGTCTAAGGATTATAAAAAACAAGGGATTCGTGTGCTCAAATAATCCTTTTTGAGAACAGGGTTTTGGACCGTTTGTTGTTTTGTTGAGCAGTTCGGTGAAGGGTGGTTGGCCAAAGTGATTTTTAGTAGGGTATTATGTCAGTAGCCGTTATTATTCCGAGTTTTAACCGGTGTGTTTTACTTAAACGTGCACTGGTTTCAGTTTTTAAGCAAGACTTTCCTGCCGATGAGGTGATTGTTGTTGATGATGGTTCAACAGATGATACTGAGGACATGGTGAGGCGTTGTTTTCCAGAGGTTGTTTATATTTTTCAAGACAATTGTAG
>DTSI01000038.1:0-3203 GCA_012965425.1 Methylococcaceae bacterium | reverse complement strand
CCGTGAGTTCCGCACGTAATAAAGGCATTGCTAAAAGCCGCTCTGATTGGATAACTTTTCTCGATTCTGATGACGAATGGTTGCCGAATAAATTAGCGGTTCAGCAGGATTACCTGCGCCGGAACGACGATCATTGGGTGTGTCATACCGAAGAAATTTGGATTCGTGACGGTCGCCGCGTAAATCCGATGAAAAAACACGCCAAGATAGGGGGTTGGATTTTTCAACATTGTTTGCCGCTTTGTGCTATGTCGCCTTCATCGATGATGATACACCGCCGGATTTTTTTGGAATTGGGCGATTTTGATGAGGATCTGCCGGCTTGTGAAGATTATGATTTATGGTTAAGAATTACCGCCCGTTATCCGGTTTTATTTATTACAGAGCCACTGATACTCAAGTACGGTGGCCACAGTGATCAATTATCCAGACGTTTTTGGGGGATGGACCGTTTTAGAATTAAGGCGCTAGAAAAAATAATCGCAGAGCCTTGTTTGTCTGAGGAAAATAGGTCAGCAGCAATTGCGATGTTGCAAAAAAAAGCGAGGGTTTATATTCAAGGTGCGCAAAAGCGCGGCAAGGCTGACGAGGTTGCGCGGTACCAATTACTAATGAACCACTACCCGTTGTAGGTTATTTCAGGTGTCTCCGAATACTTTTATTTTTACGGCGTTGCCCAGTGAAGCGAAGTTACTTATCTCGCATTTGAACTTAAAACGTTGGCAAGGTAGCCGAGTCTACTCGATATTTGTCAATGACCGCTATTGTGTGACCGTGACCGGTATAGGGAAGGCCGCTATGGCCGCGGGTATGGGTTATACTTTTGCAACATTCCCTCAAACCGTTAATCCATTGATTGTAAATGTGGGTATAGCAGGGCATGAACAATACGCCTTGGGGACGGTGTTAGCGGCTAAAAAAATTATCGATCTGGATAGTCGGCGTTGTTTTTATCCTCAGTTGGTTTATTCGGTTCCGGTGGCGACGGAAATTATTGCGAGTGTTTCGACGCCGGAGACGGCCTATCGGGAAAATTATGTTTATGATATGGAAGCCGCTGCTTTTTATGAAACCGCATTACGTTTTTCCAGTGCTGAATTGATTCAGGTTGTTAAGGTTATTTCAGATAATAAAGATTCATCGGTCGAGCAAGTGACGTCGCAGTGGGTTGCGGCGCTAATGATTTCTGCGTTAGAGTCTATACTGGCAGTGATGGATGAATTATTTGCGCTGAGAGTGCGGTTGCCCGAAGGAGAGCCGTTAGATTATCAGCGCGTGCTTGCACAGTGGAAATTTACCGTGAGTCAGCAAAGTCAGTTGAAAAAGTTGTTATGGCGTTTTCAAGTGTTGAGTGAAAAGCCTTTGCCAGAGGCTTTTGAATCGGGGTCTTCGTTGTTAGGGTGGTTAGAACAAGAAGTTGATCAATTAGCGGTCAATACTACGCTGTTGTAGGCGATGGTTTAATAGCTTTGTTTTATCGAGGGGAAAATAAATGAAAGATGTCAGTGTTGGAAAAATAATAGCGTTAGCGCTGTTTATGATGGTCAGTGGCAGTACCTGGGCGTGTGTGGATAAGGCCGTTGATGATATGGAAAATGTTGCAAATTGTAAAAAACAGGCGATTGCCGGTGATGCCGATGGCTATTTTCAGCTGGGTAAGTTTTTTAGTCAGGGACGGGGCGTCGCCCAGGATTATAGCCGTGCGTTAGAAAATTTTCAGAGTGCTGCTGAAAGAGGAAATCCTGAAGCGCCATATTTTTTAAGTAATTTATATTTGTATGCCAAAGGTGTTAAGAAGGATTATCGCCAAGTGTATTTGTGGCGTCATGTCGCGGGGATCAATGGTTACCCGTTTGGTTATATGTCCAGAGATCAGATCGTTAAGAAAATGAAGGCGGTTGAAATTACACAGGCAAAAGTTTTAGTGAAAAATTGGTTGGCAGAATACAGAAAACCGCAGCCTATTAAAATTATTAAGGACGTTGTCAAAGAACCCGTTACCGTTATCAAGGTTGAAAGGGCGGAAAGTCTTTTGGAGAGACCTGAAATCCTCGTTGTTCTTATTTTGGGTTTAGGGTTTGTTTTACTCCTGTCAGGAAGGTCTTCGGGAGCGGTCAGGACGATAGAGTCTTCAAGGGTAACGGGTGTCGGACGCTATCTTCAAAAGCAAGCCGGGAAGACGCGTGTAGATCATTACCTTGATATACAGAAGGCGCTTGAACGTTAAAGACCCGGCAGGAGTCATTAAGTAAGGGGGTAGTGTGTTTTTAGGGGTATGTAGCCAGTCGTTACGGGTAACCTGAGTGATTACCCGTAACGTGATGTTCTTTTTAAAAGAAGGACGGTGAGCTTGTTATTTCTTTTGGGCAACTTCCTCAAGGATTTGGCCCGCTCCATCCATCGCCACATGATAAGAGGGGTCTTCAATAACATTAACCTCTACGAGGTCGCCAGCTTTTTTCAGTAAATAATGACACTCATCGCTCAGGTGTTTCAGATGCAGTGTTTTTCCGGCGCGAAGGTAGCGTTCAGCAACACTGTCAATAACTTCAAGTCCTGAATGGTCATAAACCCGCGCGTTGGCAAAATCGATAATGATGTCGTCAGGATCATTCGCCGGAGAAAATAAGTCTGAGAAAGTTTGTACGGAAGCGAAAAATAATGGCCCACTTAAGGTGTATGTTTTTGAGCCGTTTTCATTAATGTGGGTTTCAGCATACATATGTTTAGCGTGTTCCCAAGCAAAAACCAGTGCCGAAACAATAACGCCCACCAAAACCGCAATGGCTAGGTCAAACCAGACGGTCACACAGGTTACCAATACGGTAACCAGAACATCGCTCATGGGGACACGGCCGAGGAGTCTCAGGCTGGTCCACTCAAAGGTGCCCAGTACGACGATAAACATAACACCGACTAAGGCAGCGATGGGAATGATTTCAATGACTGTAGCGCCGAATAAAATAAAGGCTAATAAGAATAGAGCCGCAGAAATACCTGAAAGCCGGCCACGGCCACCGGAATTAATATTAATAAGACTTTGGCCAATCATCGCACAGCCGCCCATACCACCAAAAAGTCCATTCACGGAATTAGCAATGCCCTGACCAATACATTCTTGGTTGCCGTGACCGCGGGTTTCCGTGAGTTCATCAATTAACGAGAGTGTTAATAGAGACTCAATAAGTCCGACAGCAGCAAGG
>DTSI01000037.1:13189-15293 GCA_012965425.1 Methylococcaceae bacterium | reverse complement strand
TATTCATTGCTCCTTTATAGAATATATTTTAAGCGATTCATTTGTAATATATTTTATTATATAAAACAATCCCTTATAAGTTATTAAAGGGTAGCAGAATATCTTTTATGAAAGTTGTGGCAATTTCTTGCCGCTTTTGAAACGCATGACTCGTTGAATACAACGGCTATTTTAGGAGGAGATATGAATAAAGCCGAACAGGCTATTAAACAATATGATTCTCTTCAAAAAGAGAAGGGTGATGAAAAACCTTTATTGAAGAATGATTTGATCAAAGCATTATTAGTTTCAACACTGGAAACAATACTGGAGCAATCTACCGGTATTGATAAAGAAAATGATCAAATGCGGATAAATAAACTGCTGCGAAGCATAAAAATTTTTCATGCCTTGAAGGATTTTTTATATGTTCAACGAGAAACAATATTGGCGGATGAATTGACCCTGTTATCGACCTATTTAAATCAGAGTGCAGTGGAAACTAAATCAGAAGCTAATATGTCTATCGTTCACTATGTGCGTACTATTTTAAATGAATTAAAACGTCGTAGCGAAGTTTTACCGGTTGTGCAATATCGTAATCAATTTGTAGTTGAGTGAAACTTTTAGTGTTACATGAGTTGTTTAGCGTTGTCGAAAAAAGTATAGAGATATTTATCTCTGTTAATTGTGAATCAGTGTTTGAAAAGGAGAAGAAAATGAAAAAACAGTTTTTTTATGTGCTTTTAACAACGCTCATGTTGTTATTTATGGGACAAACATATGCCCAAGGTCCCGATGGGACCGGTGGTCCAGGAATGGGACCAAATGATGGCATGGGCGGCTGTCCGTTAGAACCAGAACAATGTGACTGTATAGAAGCAGCATGTCCGCATGATGAAGGGAACCCACCAGATCATGAGTGCTTTATGACCGCTGCACCCGAATGTGGTGTGCCCGCGGATATGATGGAAATGGGTCCAGGCCCTGATGGCATGCCTCCTTGTCCTGAGGGTGATGAAGAATGCATGAAAGGGATGGACGACGGCGGTATGCCTCCTTGTCCTGAGGGTGATGAAGAATGCATGAAAGGGATGGACGACGGCGGTATGCCTCCTTGTACTGAGGGTGATGAGGAATGTATGAAAGATATGGAAGGTATGGAAGGTATGGGTGCACCGCCACCGTATTAATTTATTGCAGTTTATGGATTAGTTCATTAACAAAAAACCTACGTATTTTTTGCGTAGGTTTTTTTGTTAAAAATGATATGAATTTTGAAAAATGTAGCAGTATTTATAAAAAATGACTGAATTTAAATGACTCAATATTTAAAACTTAGGAGTTATATGATGTTAAAAAAATTAAATTTAATGTGTGTCTTTACTGCGTTAATCTTAATGTGGACAGCCCACGGGTTGGCCATGAATCATCCCGATGGTCCGCCAAAGGAAGAAGTCGATGTTTGCTTCAACAATGGTGGTTCACCGGACCAGTGTTGTGGAATGATAGGAGATGCAGAAGGACGTGATATGTGTATGAAGGATAGTGGTGAAGTCGATGCTTGCTTCGACAGTGGTGGTTCACCCGATCAGTGTTGCGCAATGATTGATGATGAACATGGTCGTAACATGTGCTTGATGCCATGGATGGTATGCACCCCCCGTGCCCACCCGAAGATGAGGAATGCATGAGAGGAATGTCACCCATGGACGGTATGCACCCCCCGTGCCCACCCGAAGATGAGGAATGCATGAGAGGAATGTCACCCATGGATGGTATGCACCCCCCATGCCCACCCGAAGATGAGGAATGCATGAGAGGAATGTCACCCATGGATGGTATGCACCCCCCGTGCCCACCCGAAGATGAGGAATGCATGAGAGGAATGTCACCCATGGATGGTATGCACCCCCCGTGCCCACCCGAAGATGAGGAATGCATGAGAGGAATGTCACCCATGGACGGTATGGGGCCGCCACCGGCAGTTCATGAGTGTTTTAACAACGGAGGTTCGCCTGATGAATGCTGTAGTTTGATGGGTGATCAGCAGGGAAAAGAAATGTGTATGATGCACAAAAGTCAAGATGGTGGTCCAATGACACACGATGACTTCGTACTTATG
>DTSI01000037.1:5740-13179 GCA_012965425.1 Methylococcaceae bacterium | reverse complement strand
TCCTGAGATGGATTATCCACAAGCAGCTCCCGGGCCTAATGGTTGTATGGATTATCTTGACTGTAATGGTAATGGTGCTTACGATTTAGAAGAGCCATGTGCTGAACATGACTAACGTTGTGTAGTCATTTTCTTTATTTAACCGGTCGCTCGGTTAATTTAGATTTTGAGTGACCGGTTATTATCTAATATTTTTATCAGTATTTCGTTATGTCACTCATTGTTTGGGGAAATTAAATGAGATTTTTTTTATGGTTCATTGTTTTATTTCCAATACCTTTATATGCACAAGACGCATCAGTCGATTTTGTTCAATATCGTTATAAAATTGCTTTTTTACCGAACCAAGATCAACCTTACACAGGTAATTTTAATTATGTCAGTAAAAAGGGTGACCGCGAAGCTGGCCCTTTTCTTAACGGACAAAGAGAGGGGCTATGGCGTTACAGTAAGGTCGATCCTGACAATAAGGAAAGAAGCGAAATTCATTTTAAAGCCGGGCTTAAAGAAGGGCCCGCAACACAATGGGCAAAAAATGGTAACAAACTTTTAGAGGAGCACTATTTAAAAGGCAAGAGAACAGGGGGCCTTACGCAGTGGTATACCGATCTGAAAGAAGTTAAAGAAGGGGCGCCGCCATCAGCTCCGCAAAAAAAGGTTGTTGAAAATTATATTAAGGGTAAGCAGGAAGGATTACGTGAGGAATGGTTTGCTAGTGGCCAGAAAAAAAGTGAAGAGAATTTTAAAAAAAATAAGCTAGAGGGTATTAGTATTTTTTGGTATGAAAAGGAACACGGCCAAAAGCAATCGGAGTCAAATTACCTTAAGGGCAAGCGAGCAGATCGCCATCGTGAATGGTATACCAATGGGCAGTTAAAAATAGATGAGTTATATCAGAAAGGCAAACGTCAGGGTTTAAGTACACTTTGGTATGAAAATCTAAAAGATCAAATCAAAACGGAAACAAATTATGTACGAGGACTTAAAAGTGGTTTGTTAGCCGAATGGTTTCCTTCCGGAAAGAAACAACGTGAAACCACCTTGAAGAAAAATAAAAAACAAGGCCAACAAAGGCTGTGGTATAGCAACGGCACATTGCAACTTGAGGCGTTCTACAGTAAAGATCGGGTAACAGGACCTACACGCAAAGAATGGGACAAAAAAGGGCGTTTAATTGTCGAGGAAACGCTTAATTCAAAAGGCGTGGTTACGAAAGGTGTCCGGACCAGTTGGCATCGAGGACAACAAAAAAAGAGTGTAGCTGGGTATATACAGATTAAGAAGAGGTCCTTAAAAGAAGTGCCGCATGGCTTAACGATGACTTGGGGTAAACGCGGGAAAGTGCTTCTGGAAGCGCATTATATTAAAGGTAAAAAAGAGGGCGTATTTATTAAATACTCAACTAAAGGAAAATTGCTTTCAAAATATCATTACAGTGCCGACAAAAAACACGGACCGTTTGTTGAAAACACTAAAAAAGGACGCCCTTCTAAACAAGGAACATTGAAACATAATATAAAAGAAGGGTTATTTATTCATTGGTATTCAAACGGTAACAAGGAAAGTGAGGCTTTCTTTACCAATGGAAAATTAGAGGGGCAACTGACCACTTGGTATAGCAATGGGAAAATGAAAAGTGTCAGAGTCTATAGAGTGGGAAAAGAAATTCCTTCTTTAGGTTTTGCCTTTTGGGATAAGAGTGGGCAAATAATTAAAACCGAACAATACAAAGATGGTAGAAAACATGGCTTATGGCTTTCATCTTATACAATGGGACAAAAAAAGTTAGAGCGGTATTTTAACAATGGTTTTTTAAACGGACCTTGGATTTTATGGGACCAAAATGGTCACATACAGGTGCTTAGGTTCTTAGAAAACGGTGTCGAACGTGAAAGGGATCTTCATGCGTTTGTAGCGCCACCGCCACGCGCGGAAGAAGTGTATTTTTAGTCGTTCATAAAATTAACCATACCGGTTAGTGAATATCAAATGGGGGGTTTAAACTTTCAATGATTTGATTGAATTGCATGGGATGATTAGGCAAAGAATGATTTCATCCAAGCATTGACTCAGCGTATGTTGTACAGTACTGTTGATAAAACACTTTAAGTTAAAGAATTACTAATTTCTGTCGAAATTAATAGCGGAAAAAAAGGTTTGGCAGATTTTCATCATTATTAAAGGATTGAATCAATGGATATAGCAACAGTCATCGGAATAGTAGGGGCTAATGCAACTATTATTATGGCCATCGTTATCGGTGGTTCAGCGGGTATGTTTGTCAATGTCCCTTCTCTGGTTATTGTGGTTGGTGGTACTTTAATGGTGACAATGATGCGCTCATCACTCAGTGATTTTTTAGCTGCGGGGTCTACGGCCGGCC
This sequence comes from Methylococcaceae bacterium, assembly GCA_012965425.1. GTDB lineage: Bacteria > Pseudomonadota > Gammaproteobacteria > Methylococcales > Methylomonadaceae > OPU3-GD-OMZ. The sequence goes on along the minus strand of DTSI01000037.1, from coordinate 10,796 downwards.
GGAGTTTTGGAAATCCTCTGGCAGCTCCTGAAGATCTGTTGGAACAACTCGTTGAAATAGCTACCATTGTCAGAAAAGATGGCATGATTGCCTTAGAGGCGGTAGAAATCAGTGATCCTTATTTGAAGGACGGCGTTGATATGTTGGTTGACGGGACGGATAAACAATTAGTCGCGCAACAATTAACAAAAAAAACGGAATTAAATGCGCTCAGGTTAGAAAGGGGGGCTGCCGTTTGGACCGCAATTGGTGACTTCGCTCCCGCCATGGGGATGATTGGCACTCTGGTTGGGTTGGTACAAATGCTGGCTAATATGAGTGACCCTAAATCAATTGGACCCGCGATGGCAGTTGCACTTTTAACGACATTATACGGCGCATTTATAGCTAATATTATTGCTTTTCCTATTGAGCAAAAGCTGAAACAACGAATGGTTGATGAGGCTAATAATAATGAAATGATTGTGACCGCATTGGGCTTTATTCAAGACGGTGGCAATCCACGGGTATTAGACGGTATGTTGACTATCTATTTAAGTCCTAAAGCCCGTCTGGCAAAGGGCGAGGGTTAATAGCATTGGTGACTGGTCATGGCTGAAGATGCTTCTGACGACGCTGAAGAGGAAGAAAAAGCGCCCCCTTGTGAGGAGTGTAAGCCGGGTGCGCCCTTATGGATGGCAACGTTTGCTGATATGGCAACATTGCTCATGGCCTTTTTTGTTTTATTGTTATCTTTTGCCGATACCAAAGTAGATAAATATAAAAAAGTAGTAGGCTCTTTAAGTAATGCCTTCGGTATGCCGACACCTCGGATTATGGTCAAAGGTACCAGTCTTATTGAACAAGAATTCAGCCCTTCTATAACCCAGCAAACCGTGCTTAATACACCCTCTCAAAGAACTAAGGATCCCACTAAATCTGAACTTGAATTAAAACAGGGAACTGATGAGAATGATTCTGATATTAAGTCTGAATTAAAACGATTACAAAAAGTATTAGAAACAGAAATAGCCGATGGTCAGGTCAACGTAAAAATTGATCAAGGACGTTTGGTGGTTGAATTAAAAGGGAAATCTGCTGGTGGAGGTGAAAATGACAGTCCCTCTGAGGCCCAACAGCGAATTGATTCTGCCGTTCAGAAGAAAATTGATCTTTACGCTAAAATAGCTACCGCACAACAAGAGCTATCATCCAATATTGAGGTTAGGGATAATAGCTTAAATGAGAATCTATCAAACCCTAATACCCAAAATGGTAAAGATAAACAACGATCTGAAGGGACCATCGAGAAGAAAATTGCAGAACTCGAACTCGAACTCGAAGGGCAGATTGCTGCAGGCTTAGCTGAAATTGAACGTAAAGGTGATCAGATCATTGTCCGGTTAGGTGAAAAAGGGGCTTTTTCTTCTGGGGGGGCCGAAATTGACCCCATGGGTGTTGTCGCTCTAAGAGCGGTGAGTCGGGTTATGTTAAAAAGCAAGGGTAAGGTGACTATCGCTGGACACACGGACGATACGCCCATTTTACACCACCCTAAATACCGCACAAACTTTGATTTATCAGCCGCACGTGCCGCTGCAGTTGCTGACTCATTGAGTGCTTTGTTAGATGTTCCACGGAAAAGGATAGACATTATAGGCTATGCAGATACACGTCCCCTAGTGCCTAATACCAGTCAAAAGAACCGTGATAAGAACCGAAGAATAGAAATCATTATGGATACAAACAATCCCTCTTAAACAAAGATAAAAAGGATTGTTGTTCGGTTAGATTAACTGATTAATGACCGTGCCGATTTCTGAATTAGCACTGTTGAGAATTGGAGCATTAATTTGTTGTGGGGATGTAGCGGTTGCCTGTTGATCGCCAGCAGTTTCAACAGACTTTAACTGATTAGTATTACTGTACAGGTACATATTCGTTTGCTGCGTGCTATTACGGTTTGCTAATGCCGCTTTGGCTTCACTGTCTTGAGCAGACTCATTTGACTCACTGGTTTCAGGTGCTTGATCAACGGCGCTGAATTCAACTGAATCCTCAATTTCAGGCTCATTATCAAGCTCCGATCGCTTAGGATCTGTATCAGTCGGAACCATTGGCTTTAAAGCCATCGTGTTATTCGTTATGTTGTTAATACTATCCATATATGGTATACCTTACGTTAACTACGCTTTAAAAATAACATGATTTTGGACCTTATGCAAGCACATAAATAGCGTTATAGGGGGTGATTGTTAAACCGACGATACCTGAATCTCAATTGATTCAAGCTAATAGATTGGCACTTAAAACAGGGGGGCAATCGTTAAACTCCGTTGTTGATGTCAGCCAAAAGTTAATATTACCAAAGGGGGCCGTGGTTGAAATGCTGGTAAAGCAGGCACAACCCGTGCTGATTTTAGAGGGTAGTAGTGTACTTTTACAAGGAACTAGCAAAGGTCGCTTCACTGTGGGGCAACGGTTATTGCTAAAGGTGATTGATCCGAATAGTAGCCCCCCCCGAATGAAGTTGCTTAATGAGAGCCAACTTCCGCTATCAAACTTGGCGGGAAATAATCCTTTTCTGCGTAGTTTATTATTTCGTGAGCAACCACTTATCCCGGTGCAACAGTATCTTGTTTCCTTGTTAAATAATAAGGTGCAATCCAAGTCACCTGGTTCAAAATCAGCAAAATCATTGTTTCAAGCGCTTGGTGAAGGCAAATCAGTAGCAAACCTAGAAAAGTTATCAATTGATGAGCTGTTAAATGAGCGTTTGATTCTTCCTAAAAAGGTGGATGGAAACTGGGTTCTTGCACAATTAAAAAATTCGGGTTTGTTTTTTGAAAATAATTCATTACGCCCGGCTATTCCAGAATTTCTAGATTTAAAGCGTTTTTTATTACTGCTTTTGCAAGCAGGTGATGCCGATAATAATGAACTTTCAAAAATATTGGAGAGCATTACCTCGAGCCAAATAAAAGCTCTGGCAACAGAATTACAAGGTGGTGTCTATTATTCGTGCTTGCTCCCGTTTTTATCTGGGGAATTTATTCAGATGACGGTTATGCAAGGAAAAGAGCAGAAATTAAGAGATCAGTGGCAAATTCATTTAGAAAGTAATACGTCCGCAATGGGTTGTTTCAAAGTTGAAATTTTGTTACAAGAACAAGTCGCATCCATCTTTTTTCGCTCTGATCAGAACTGGTTAGTTTCGCTCATTAATACGACTAAAGAAAACTTAATTGAGCGTGTAGAAAGTGTTGGTGTGTCAATTTCTGGCATCCAGGTTTCCGATATTGAAAAACCACAACCATATAAAGAAAAACTGTCACATGCCATTTTGGATATGAAGATCTAATGACTGATAAGGAATTACAAACGGTTGCTATTGAATACGGTGAATATGAAACGCCTATCGTTTCCGCGATGGGTAAGGGCGATTTAGCAGAGAAAATTCTCGCTATTGCCAAGAAGGAAGGCGTGCCTATTTACCAAGATGAAGACTTGGTGGCATTACTTTCTATGTTAGAACTGCACCAGGATATACCGGTCGAATTGTATCGCTTGGTCGCCGAGGTATTAGCTTTCAGTTATTGGCTGAGAGGAATGAAACCGGGAGATGAAAAACTAAAGGATACATCTTTTTAAGCGTTGATTTTAGGTCCGCCGCCATGCATTTGTAGAATCAATTCGGCTTCGGATCTATTAATGCCGCAAATTTCCACAATTTTGTCAAGACTGACTTGTTCTTTTGCTAATCTAATCGCATGACTGTACATCAAATGATTCTGCTCGTTGGGTGTTATTTGTAAAGATTGTTTGGGAGAGGCGTCAACTTGTGCCAGTAATTTTAATTGTTGGGGGATGCTTTTTTGAAGCTCACCTATTTGGCTAGTCAGTTGCTGTGACAGGCTCTGCTCTATTCGATTAGAAATTATTGTACTTAACTGTTGCAGTTGCGGATCCAGTGATTGACCGGGTTTATTATAGAGTGAGAAAATCACATAGAAGGAAAGGATAATAACGACGGCAGTGGCTGCTACGATACGACTGAGATTTTTATCCCCAGTCATTAAAAAGACCAAAATAAGAAGCGACGTCACTAAAATAGTAAAGGCCAAAAAAAAGAACCCGTTACCTTGTTGCTGAGGATCGTTTTTTGTATCTACTTTAACCTTCATCAATTATGTTACCAAGTGTTTTAATGGTGTTTTTACCTGACTCATTATATAGCTTAGTTGTATGATCTTGGTTGGTTAGTGTCAAAACTTCCAGAACATTATGTGTTGTTTTTATTTTTTGGTCTAGGTAAATTTCGGTTTTTCGATGTTGGGTTTGGCAACGAGAGAGTATTTCTGTTAAATAAATCCAATTTTTTCTGCTATCCCCCTCTAAAAAGGGTTCTATTTTGGGCGGAGTACCCATGACCTTATGTTTTTCTACAAAATCCTTTTTGTGTTGATCAAAGAGTTGTAATTGCAGAAGTAAGTCGGTTTTGGTTGACTGGATATTTTGAAAAGCACTGATATCTTGAATTTTAAGTGAAGAATATTCAGAAGTTAACAATGTTTCTAGTTTTAAAGCCAGTGCTATCGCTATTTCAACCTGTTCTTCAAAAATCATTCTGTAGTAATGTTGGGTGTTATTTCCTTAACTGCCAAGCAATGATTCTAGACGGATCATGTTTGCTACTGTTTTCTTTGTATCCAGAGGATAATCACCTGAAGCCAATGCCCTTTTAATATGATTTACTTTATCCATATCGATTTCAGGCATTTTCTTGACCGTTTGGTGCAGGCTCAAGATGTCTTTTATGGAGTCAGATAACGGGGTACCTTCTACGGTTGCTTTTGTGCTTCCCTGATTTTTCTCAGAACTTGCAATACCTTCGTTCGCTTCCGTGTCGCTTGGTTCTTTGACTTTTGGATTTAACAGCCTGTTTAAGGGTGTTTTAATACCACCATTATTTATACTATCCATGCTATTTACCTTTATATGTATTAACTTAACTATCTGATCGTCAGATTATCATATAAGTTTAGAATTATTTGATTATTTTAACTCAGTTTTAGTT
>DTSI01000037.1:1348-5730 GCA_012965425.1 Methylococcaceae bacterium | reverse complement strand
CAGCCTGTTTAAGGGTGTTTTAATACCACCATTATTTATACTATCCATGCTATTTACCTTTATATGTATTAACTTAATATGTATTAACTTAATTATCTGATCGTCAGATTATCATAAAAGTTTAGAATTATTTGATTATTTTAACTTTTCCTACCGCGTCAACAATTCCCGTAATTATCTTACCACTATTGGTGACTTTTATTTGAATTTCATCGTTCAAACCACCCGGTTCCAGTGCGATACCTTGATTGCTAAGAAAAAAACCTTGTCCTGTTACCGTGATAGTGACATGCGCCCCTTTTTTGATAAGATCGAGTTTTTTTAGTAAGGAAGGGCGAAGCATAGTTCCTTTGCTTATAAAGCGTTTGGGCACGAGGTCGATAACATCTTCTGCCTTCGTATAATAACCCATTGAGGTTGTGTAATATTTAACTTGTTTACTATCAAGGTCGCTAGCGGTTATTTTACGATCGGGTTGAAGGGTTTCGCGGGTAATAACCACATTGATCATATCTTTGCCAGTAATAAGGGGAACAATATCGCGGCTGTTTTCCACCATTGCAGGAAGCAAAATAGTACCTTTGCTAATGTCACGTTTCAGCGTTCTACCAATTAACTGGCTTTTTTGTTTGAAATGATTAGAAACAGGGTTTGCATTCGTTTGCAAGATAACATCAAGGTCGGTGTTGTTCATAATATGACCCGATTCAAGATTGCTGCGACTGATAATTGCGAAATTCAGATGGCTAAAATCAGTTATGTTGTAAACATGGCCTGCTGAAATGGTTTTGATGAGCACTTTATTGCGGATACCACTTTGTTCAAGAATGGCCGATTCTGGAATTTTATCAAGCGGAACTGTTTTAAATCGTATATCAGCTAAGGTGACACTATGACCCGCATACAGTCGTTTTTTAGCTACCATAATTTGAGTAATGCCTTCAATATCCGAAATCAGAAGCGCATGACCCGGGCGCAGGGTTTGTTTTAATGAAAACCCTATGACACTTTTAGGATCGTCAACCAAGTAGGGCGAAAGCTTTGAGGAAGGAATATACAAAGGTTCCAGGTCTGTTTCAGTGAGTCGATAGCCGGTTGTCAGTATTCGGTTCACGGAATAGCCTTTATAAAGCGGTCTGTTTTTTACCGATAAAAATATTTTCCAATGATTGTTGATCTCAGAACAACGAATTTCAATGGTTGAATCTGTTTCAAACGGATAACTAAAACTGAGCTCATCAGAACACTGCGATAATTTTATTCGCTGATCCATTTTTTGCACTTCAGTTTGGTAATGCCCAGACTGGTTAGCGGCCACAAAAGCAGCGACACCTTTTCGTATATCTTCATGGGCATGAAGCACTTGGGGCTGTGCGCTACACCAAGGTATATACAGAATGAGAATAAAGGAAACAAGTAACTTAAAAGTATAGTTTTGGGTCATTAATTTAAACGGGTTGTAACAATTATGGATTTAAATGGACTGTTTTTTATGGCCTTGTGACTGATGGCTTAATCTGGTTGACTTGTCAAGTCATGATAGCGCTATAATGAAATTAAGAGTAGTACTAGATGTTTTTTTGTGCTTATTTCGATTCAGAGTGAGGTTATGCCATGGACAGTATTGTTGACAAGGTTCCACAAAAAACACATAGGCGGCGAATTTTTGAAATTGTGGAAATTGCCAAAAATGACGACACCTCCAGTCGAATCTTTGATGTTTTATTAATTACCTTAATTGTTACTAATGTAGTTGCCATTATTCTGGAATCAGTGAAAAGCATTGATGCCGAGTATGGCTATTGGTTTGATCTGATAGATATAGTTTCCGTGGCTATTTTCTCGATTGAATATATCGTTCGAATCTGGGTTTGTGTTGAAAATGAAGAATATCGATTTTATAACCAATCTAATTTTGCGCGGCGGCTGAATTATATGAAGAGTGGCCATGCGATTATTGATTTATTAGCGGTCTTGCCTTTTTATCTTATTATTCTCTTTGGTGGTGTTCTGGATCTTCGTTTTTTACGAGCGCTACGGTTATTACGGGTTTTTAAATTGACCCGTTATTCTCAGACGATGTCACTCTTATTCAAAGTCATTCACGATAATGCCCGGGCCTTTATGGGCGCTATTGCCATTTTACTTATTGTTATGTTAATTGCAGCCAGCGGCATTTACATGTTTGAACACGAGGTTCAACCGGTTGCTTTTGGGAGCGTCCCCGCTGCCATGTGGTGGGCGTTTGCAACGTTAACAACAGTGGGCTATGGGGATGTGACGCCAATAACGACCGGAGGGCGAGTGTTTGGTGCCGCTATTACGGTTGTCAGTATTGGTATGGTGGCATTACCTGCAGGTATTTTAGCGTCTGCTTTTTCAGCACAACTGGGAGAACGTCAAAAAATTTATGAAGACCTGGTGCATAAGCTAACCGTTAATGACGGTATGATCGATGATGATGAAGCAATTGAATTGGAAGAAAGTCGTAAGACCTTAGGGATCAGTGAGTTAACGGCCTCTAAGATCATGATGAAGCAATATCAAGCGGTGATTGGCCACAAAAAGAAGAAAAGTTGTCCACATTGTGGTAAATCTATTTAAATTTAATTACGCCTTAAGGAATCTGGAATTCGGACGATTATTTAGATATTAAGATTTTTTTTAATTGCTTTTGGCGTGTAGCAGTGGCAGTCCCGACCATCGGCCATCGCAACATCGATGCTGGGAAGCCGCATGGATTTGATATTAAAGGCGCGACATCCCTTAGGAAAATTCTTATCCCAAGTAATATAGAAATGGGTGCAGTTAAAGCAATCGGGATGAGAGGGGGCTTTGCGCATGGCGGTGATTAAAAGGAAAAAAATTAAATTAAACGTTCACTAACTTAAGAATAACTATTTTGTACATCGATGGGGTGTGCTCCTTCGGTTTAGTTTGTGACGGGTACGACTTGTTATGACGACAGAATGAGTTAAAAAATGATCATCGGGTTATTTTTTAAGGTACTCGTGCCATATGCGCCAGCCTAAAATCGTCAGGAATAAAAGGCCAATTATACTCGCAAAAGAATTAGTAAAGGGAATGTCAGAAAAAATACGCATATCGAGAGCAAAGGATGCGAGAACTAGGGTCATTATAGACATGCTGATAACTATTCGTAGCGTGCTACAAAAGCGGCAATTTGGACGGTGGAGGTTATAGAACTTACGCTTAGGGGCCATGATTTTTTAACTTATTAAACGGTTACGCTGAGGGTTCTGGTATAAGTATGAAGATATTTGTTTTTTTAAAAAAATTTCATTTTATAATTATAACCATAATCAGAAGAGTGACATTTTTTAATTGACATAAAAAAAGGCGGTAGGTAGTTTTAAAAGATACTATTATTTTTTCAATGGATGACCTTTAATGCGCTATGGCTGAAGATAAAGAAAGCCCTGAAAATGAACCGGGGGGGGATAATGCCACTACTGGAAATGCCGGTGGCGATAGCACCTCTGAAGAGAGCACGGCTGTTAGTGCAGACAACAATGAAGCACAAACAGCTCCCGGAGACACCGTCACGACGGAAGATGAAGAGGGCGCTCCGCCCAGTGACCCCCCCGAAGAGAAAGAACAAAAGTGCGAGGAATGTAAACCCAGCGCTCCCTTGTGGATGGCTACCTTTGCCGATATGGCGACGTTACTCATGGCTTTCTTTGTCTTACTCTTATCTTTTACTGAAACCAAAAAGTTAAAATATACGCAAGCTGCAGGTGCAATGAAATCCGCGTTTGGCATGCAGCGTGAGGTTGAAGCTTATAATCCGCCTGAAGGCACCACGTTAATGTCTGTTGACTATCGGGCCAGTAAAGCACAACCGATTCCGGTCCCCTCCGTCAAACAAGATACTGCAGAGAATCAAGATCCTGAGAAAGAATTAGAGGAAAATGTAAAAACGGCTGCTTATGACATTGATACGCAGAAAAAAGCAATAGAAAAATTAATGGCTAAGGAAATTGCCCGCGGGGATGCGACGGTTAAGATAGAAGATAATCGTGTTGTTCTCGAAGTCGCCAAATCAGCCAGTCCGGGCGGTAACCAGCAGAAAAAACAGGGCCGTAAGCAATCCAGTGGGGTCGTCAGCAAAGAAACCATTGCGATGTATCAAAAGGTCGCCACGGCACAAAAGATCACGGCGGGGAAAATTAAGATAAGAGAACGCCAGGCGCTTAACAAAGCTAAAGTTGAAGATCAACGTGAACAGATTGAGAAAAAAATTGCGGCAAAAATTGCCAAACTCAGTATGCAGTTAGCCGATGCCATCGAAAATGGCTTGGCTGAGATTGAGCGTCAGGGCGACCAAGTCATTGTCCGTCTTAATGAGCAAGGTGCTTTTC
>DTSI01000037.1:0-1296 GCA_012965425.1 Methylococcaceae bacterium | reverse complement strand
GAAGGTGAAATTATGATTTCCGGGCATACCGACAACCAACCGATTGGGCCCGGCAACTCAGCCTTTCCATCGAACTGGGATCTTTCAGTGGGACGCGCAGCCGCCGTTGCTAATGTTTTGCACCAACAAATGAACGTGCCACGGTCGCGGCTTTCTGTGCAAGGATTTGCCGATACCAAGCCGTTGGTGAAAAATGATAGCCGTGCCAATCGCAGTAAAAACAGACGGATTGAAATTATTATGAATGTTAAAGGCGGCTAGTTAGTTTCATGCTAACGGCTAATCTCTGACTAACATTAGAAAATACGGGGTATCTTTACGATGCCGACTAAAGTCACTCTTGTTATAAAAGAAAACACCCCAGGCAAACACGCCAATCCAGAAATTCTCTTCTGAAGACCAGTAAATATCTCCTTTAATCGTTGGGAATACGCGGGAATCAATAGACGGATTTCTACACTCTGTTTCATTAATTTCTTTTAACTCATCGACGGTCGGCACCCGCCAACCGGATAAGCCGGCGAGTTCTGCTGTCGGTGCAAATTTTTGCGCTTCAGTCCAGGTAAAACGCGTTGCCCTGCCTTGGCACCCCCCGTTGCTGTCTACTTGTTCACCGATATTACAACGAAACCAGGTTAATCCGGTTTGAGTATCGTATACGGTGCCTTTTTCATTCACTTGGTAGCGCCCTTCGGGTTGTTTCTTAAAGTAATCAGCACACAGCGGCAAAACAATTCTGGCAGCAGAACTCTGACTGCTCATAACACTGAATATTAAAAATAGACTACCAATGAGGATTGTTTTTTTTATTGTCATCGAAATCTCCCTGTGAAAAGTACCTAATCATGATACTAACATTTTGTTAACCGCAAAAAGCAATAGTATCGTTTGATCAGTTTAATCACCGCCCTGAGTAAAACCAGCCCGGATAAATCAACGAAGAGCCTTGCAATCGCTATCTTATCGACCGGTACTGCCGAGGGGTTAGCCTGTTCTGCTTGTTAAGGGTAACCGTTGCCATCTGTCACAAGATGGGCAAATGATTGCCGATTTGCCGGCAATACAACAAGGCATTTACCACGGCAATGCCAGATAACTTATTGAAGTAACAGGCATTATATTTTTGGTATGTATGTTGCTTTACTTTTATGCAGAAATGAAATGAAGTTGTGATTATTCATTTTATAATTAATTTATTGCCAGCAGTTAGTGATTGTTTTAAGGGGAATGAAAGATGTCGATGTTCAGTATTTTGGGTATTTCTTCCAGTGCCATGAATGCACAAATGGTTCGGAT
>DTSI01000036.1 GCA_012965425.1 Methylococcaceae bacterium | reverse complement strand
CTACAGAGACTAGAGTCTCGGACGTTAGATATGTGCTATTAATCTCTAACTGTCCATGAGAATTCTCATTATAAAATACCGTATCACTTGCCACTGAATACTTCACCATATCTAGGCCATCACCATCTCGCTCATGATTCTCCATCGCATCGTGGTCACCTAAACGCTCATGATTTTCCATCGCATCGTGGTCACCTAAACGCTCATGATTTTCCATCGCATCGTGGTCACCTAAACGCTCATGATTCTCCATCGCATCGTGGTCACCTAAACGCTCATGATTCTCCATCGCATCGTGGTCATCTAAACGCTCATGATTCTCCATCGCATCGTGGTCACCTAAACGCTCATGATTCTCCATCGCATCGTGGTCACCTAAACGCTCATGATTCTTCATCGCATCTAATTGTTTAAAAAACATTTAATGTAATCTCCTTAAAGTAGGCACTAATCTTAAAAATACTGTTTCGTACAATGATATGTAAGCAAATATAATGCCACCGTAACAAAAAAGCCTAAATACATGATAAGACATGACCCGGTTAATATTTACACCTCCAAGATTGTTTCAAATATGTTTCAAATATGTTTCAAGGCGTTCTAATGAAACGCAATTAAAACAATAATGTAACGTGTGGCAGGTAAGACATTCGCAAGAACATCGACTGGTTACCAAAACTTAAAAAATTCTAATTTAACTGTTCAGAAGCTTAGAAGATTTATGAACTGTTGAACAAATATTACGGGAAGAAACTACCCTTGAAAATGTGTCATATTGACGCGCGACAAAATGTCACAAAGTCCATTTTATTAGGTCATATCACCTAAAAAATTATAATGAAATGGGGCAAATAACAGATTAATAAAAACACCCCATTAATCCAAAATTTTTAACTCGTTCTGCAATATTCTAGATTCATCAGTCGAGATGTGCCCACTATTATCACGAATATGATATTCGTCTTGGGTTACCCTAAGATTGAAATCCGATATTTTAGTCTCTATCACCGACATTCTTTCATTAAAGTCGTTATGCTTAACTAATGCACGTAGTTCATTATTCTGACTCTCAAAATAGAACCCACCAAAAACTATAACCAGCATAAGCACTAAAATAACAATATCTTTCATACCCAATATCTCCTATAACAACATGGCGACCCAGCAAATAACGTTAATTAATCAACAACTCTGCCGTACTCACCCTGAATATGCCTAGCATTGTTTCCCTCTATTTTATTAATGGCATAAATCTGCTCAGGCGATGCCTCAATAATATGCCTTAACACAAACCAATTCACCGTTTCAGTATAAGGCGGCGTTGTTAATGAGCCCTTGTAATGGTAAAAATTATTTAATTCTTCCTCTAAGGATGCGCTAAAAAGATCATGTAATCGCACAACTCCTTTTTTTATAGCAACATGACTGTGTGCCTTTTCCGGTATTTTTTCTAAAAACTCACTAATAAACTTATTTTCCTGACCCATTTTAAATAAGACACCGATCACTAAATAATGCGGATGATCGCCTTCGTATAAGGGACCTCGGTAATTAACAATATGCATTTCCATGGGGTAAGTCACGCCATCAACTAAATGTTCTGACGGTGTATGAAAGTGCATTTGTTTGAATTCATAGGTCATAGCATCACTGGTAATTGTGCTTCCCGCTTCGAAATCCAATTGTACGGTATGACCTAAGTTTTCAATTTCATTAATAGCGTCTTCAAAATGCAACGTCACCTTGTGACGACCTAAATCATGCTGTTCCTTTGATAAAATATTAACCGGTGATTGAATTAAGCCATGCTCAAGACCCGGCAATGAATAAAACGCCTTGCTTTCAACGTCATCAATGACTGAGTCCAATGAGCAACTCACCAGAACAAGGCTTAAAAGAATATATAATTTACTGCCAAGAGATTTTACGATTGTCATTACGCTACCATTAAAAAACACAAGGTTTATTTATTTAAATCAAAAGTTAAAGGCCATATTGACCAATAAGGTATGATTAACTCGATTGTCTTTGTGAGCACGGAAGATATATTGATTTAAATATCCCAGACCTAAATGCGTATGCTGATCTAATTTAAAATCAAGCATTGCTGACACACGATTCTCACTCGTACCAGCCTGCCCCCAAGAGCTATTGTTCAGCAGAAAGAAGGGCTCTTCAGAAACGACTAGACTTGTTTTCGACAGGAAAGGCAAAGACCATCGGTACTCTATCATCTGACGAATTCGCCACGCTAAATCACTATTATTCACCGCATGCTTAAAACGCTGTTCAAACCGTGTTCGTAACCTTAAAAGACCCGGCCCAACACTCCGATTCCAGAGTAAATCCTGATAGCTTCGATTCTCCTGATATTCCTGTTTATTGAGTGGGGTCAACCAATCATGAGTGTACCCTAACCACAGACTTAAACTGTCGCTCAGTTGATAGCCAACTTGTGCAAACAATAAATATTCCGTGAGGTCCTTATGATTATTTCCTAATCGGGTTTGGCTCATCACATTCCAACGAAATTTATCCAAGGCGGGTGAAACCTTACCCATATCGCCTGATAAAGAAAAGGATTGCCATCCGTAAAAATCTTCTTCTGCAGCCGATGCAAAAGATATATTTAACACACCAAACCAAACAACCATTAAAAAAATATTTGGCTTCAACTCTAACGTCCTTCTAAGATGATAACGCATGATTAATTGGTCGGTAACACAACGTCGACCTTTTTACCGACAAAGCCATCGATAGAACATCTTGCTCTAACAGTGACAGCCTGCAGAGCCTCAGGTAGCCTTACGCCACCTCTAATACGGGTGAAGGGTTGTTCGTCCACATGGGGATGCCTAAGAATGCGCCGCGTTAACCGCTCGCCCTTAACCCCCAGAACTTCAAAGGTATCTGCATAATGATCCCAGCCCTCATCGGGGTGATTGACGGTAACCGCGAAACTATAGCGCCCCGAAGTATAACGCTCTACATGCACGTTCGTAACGTCAGCAGGGGCTGCTGAAACTAATGATGCAAAAACCAGACTCCCCATAGCTATTATAATGGATACCCGTTTGTCCCACAGCCTCATGTAATGAAAAGATCTGGTTCTATTCATTAACCTGAGCACCGGTGAGTGACTGCATGAATGCAACTAAATCTTTTTTCTCCTGATCGGTTAAATGCAACGGAAAAATGGCGGCATCCAGAAAAGGATTGGCATGACCGCCCTGATCATAATATTCCACAACGTCTGCTAATGTTTTTACACTACCGTCATGCATATAAGGCGCTGTTAAAGCAATATTGCGCAAGGTAGGTGTTTTAAACTTACCCACATCCTTTATTACCCCGGTGACCTGAAAGCGACCTAATGCAGATTTTTGTGCATCCGTTAACGCGATGGGTTCTGGACTTGTACCTTGTTTTAGCGCTGTAACAAAGGTCTCTATAATCGGTGCTAACGCTTGCGATTCAACACCAATATTATAAAACTGATTATCCATGAACAACGCATTATCCCAAGAAATCTCATGGCAATTCGCGCAATTCCCTTTACGCCTAAATATTCGTAATCCTCGTGCGGCACTGGGTGATAATTGAGACTTATCCCGGCCAAAGTAGTATTGATCAAAGGAAGAATTACCCGAAATTAATGTTCTTTCGTAACTGGCAATTGCTTTTTCCATATGTACAGTGCTCATTGTAGCTTTGTCTACACCAAAGACTTTTTTAAATTGGGCGAGGTAGTCAACGTCTGTCGTAATTATTTTTATAATAGACTTGGAATCACTTAAGCCATGTTCTATCCGGTTTAAAATAGGCTTTAAGGCTTGTGTTTCTAATGATGGTTCGCGGCCATCAAGAAATAATTGTTCAAAAAACCCTGCATTTAACAAGGTTGGGGTATTACGAACACCGATGGTCCCCTTGACGCCAATTGCTTTTTCCAGGCCGTCAGTAAATGCTTTTGAAGACTGATGACAGCTGGCACAGCTGACCGAGCGAGTCCTACTAAACCGTGCGTCATGAAAGAGTTTTTTACCGAGAGCAATTTTTTCAGGATTTTGCAGATTGTCTGCCGGAATAGGCATAACAGGTAAGCCCAATAAAGGGTCCGCGATAGCAGCAACAGAAACTGCGCAAAGTGCGATAACAACTAAGATATTCATGTTTAACTCTAAACAAAAAAACCGCCCAAATGGGCGGCCTTTTCATTAAAAAATGACGATTAGTCCTGTTCAGGTAAATCCTGAACCACTAAGATATACGGTTCGCCAATCGGTAATTTATCCTCTGGTTTTTGAAAGTAAATCACTTTTCCATAAGTAGAACCAATAGGACCCATCAATGGACCCGCTTCTTCAGCCGTTAAATCAGGTAGTGTTGCATGGGCACGCGGAATCTCAGTTTTATGATAATGCCAGTACCGCTGCTCAGCCTTATCTAAAGAGGCGTACTGCTCTCCGGTAATAATGTATTCAAAACCAATCGGCTTGTCTTGATCTTTCATTCCA
>DTSI01000035.1 GCA_012965425.1 Methylococcaceae bacterium | reverse complement strand
CCGCAGTATCAATACCAAATATAGGCGCATTCGCGGTATCTATTAACGCCGTTAAATCATCTGCTAGACGTCTTACATTTAATTCACTTGCTCGTATTGACTTATTTTTAAACCTCACAATTTTATAACATAGAAAAAAAACTAGCTGCACAGCAACACGAAACATCCTTTCTTCAATAGGTGGCTCTAACAGAAGGATGGCAAACGAGTTGTTGGGATAAAGTAAAGAATCTATAAAAGCATCTAAGGGCCAAAAAAACAGCACCCATAGTCCCAAAATAATTACGTTCTGTGTCAAACTAACAAAAAAATTCATTATCCACATGATACTAAAATCGTAATCGCTGAAGCAAATACTATTATAACAACTTAGGCAAGCGGAAAAAATCACATGGCAATAATGCCTACGGCGTTTCGAATGTAATCCCAGTCCCCTCGGCGCTTCGCATGACGGGCATCCAGAATCACCTGCGCCTACCGGCGACTACCCGTCCGCGCGTTCGCTCTCAATGCCTGATAGCGATTTGCTTGTTCCTTCAAAAAATAAGCATCTTGAAGTAAAAAATTACTGTTGGACTTAACGTCTGCAATAAACATCGCTCCTTGGGTCGGACCTACAAAATTTATCGCTACCGCTGTATAAAATTTTAATTTAGGGTCTAACTCTACACAAGGAATGTCACAAAAACGATCATCCTTTGATAAATCGCTGATAATGACCGGTAATGGCCGAGAACAGGTCAGTCTTATGGGGCATTTGTTGGGATCTGAAAATGGATAGTCTAAAAATTTAACACCACCAAAACCGTATTCTGCTAAAAGCAACACACCACGTTCACCGAAAACTGTCACTGCACAAAATTTAACACCGTAAAACTCTGCTGTTTCCTTGACCAAGTCAGTCAAAAAATTCTGTTCATTTGTCTCTAATTGTATCGGTGATATGTTCTTATTTTCTTCGCTTAGTTGTTCTAAAACCATAAAAATACCCGGGCTTATAAACTCCTAAAGCAAATTTAGCGACAAAAAAGCAAAAGCAAAGCCGTTATAAAAAAAACCGATGCCATGGCATCGGTTTTAATAACCGTTCTTAACTTTAGTAATTTAAAGTTGATCGTAACCCCGTTCATCATGTAATACCACATCTAACCCTTCTTGCTCTTGCTCTGCTGAGACTCGAATACCGAGGGTACTGTCCAGTATTTTCAAAATAACAAAGGTAAAAAAAGCGCTCCAGATAATGGTTGCAAAAATAGCAATAAACTGCACGGTAACCTGACTCATGACAGTTACCCCTTCAGGTAACCCTAAACCACCCATCTCAGTTGCTGCAAAGACTGCGGTTAACAAAGAGCCTGTTATACCACCGACACCATGGACTGAAAAAACATCTAATGAATCATCAATCTGCAGTTTTGTTTTAATATACTGGGTCGCATAATAACAAATAAGACCCGCTGAAATACCAATCAACAATCCACCGACCGGACCAACAAAACCCGATGCCGGCGTGATCGTTCCAAGACCTGCCACCATACCGGTAACAATCCCTAACACACTCGGCTTACCATGGATTTTCCATTCCAAAAACATCCAAGTCAGAGAAGCGGCCGCCGCACTGATATGGGTAACTAACATGGCCATACCCGCCGCACCGTCAGCCGTTAAGGCACTGCCAGCATTAAAACCAAACCAGCCCACCCACAGCATACCGGCACCAGCAACCACCATCGTCATGTTATGCGGTGGCATGGGGATTTTAGGAAAACCGTTGCGTTTACCAATCACAATAGCAGCCACCAAAGCAGCAACTCCCGCGTTAACATGAATGACAATACCACCGGCAAAATCCATGACGCCCATCTCAGCCAGCCAGCCGCCACCCCAGACCCAATGGCAAACCGGCACATAAACCAACACGAGCCATAAACCACTAAACCAGAACATACTGGAAAATTTCATCCGTTCTGCAAAACCGCCCACAATCAATGCCGGGGTAATAATAGCAAAGGTCATTTGAAACATAAAAAAGACCGTTTCAGGAATATCTCCACTTAAGTCCGCTGTTCCCATACCTAACGCTAATATCTTTTCAGCACCCCCGATAAAACCGTTTAAGGCACCGCCATCGGTAAAAATAAAACTGTAAGCACCCAATAACCATAAAACAGACACTAAACAAGCAATTGAAAAACACTGCATTAAAACCGTCAGTACATTTTTGGACCGCACTAAACCGGCATAAAACAAGGATAAGCCCGGTAACGTCATAAATAACACCAATGCCGTTGATGTTAAAATCCATGCGGTATTACCGCCATTTAATTCATCGGCGCTGGCTATTTCAGGCATCAAACCCAAAACACTCAACGCGCCTATCTTAACTAGTAAATGATTCATTTCTTTATCTCTGTATTTAATGATTATTAAATTGCTTCTGCACCGGACTCACCGGTTCTGATACGGATCACTTGCTCTAACGACGTCACAAAAATCTTACCGTCACCAATTTTTCCCGTACTTGCCCCTTCCACCATCGCATTCACAGCCGCCTCTAATGTCTCGTCCGAAACGGCGACTTCTAATTTAACTTTAGGCAAAAAATCAACCACATATTCAGCCCCCCGATAGAGTTCCGTATGCCCTTTCTGGCGCCCAAAACCCTTCACTTCTGTTACGGTCATCCCCGCCACGCCAATTTCAGAC
This sequence comes from Methylococcaceae bacterium, assembly GCA_012965425.1. Classification (GTDB taxonomy): domain Bacteria; phylum Pseudomonadota; class Gammaproteobacteria; order Methylococcales; family Methylomonadaceae; genus OPU3-GD-OMZ. The sequence continues at coordinate 1,846 of DTSI01000035.1, read as the reverse complement.
AGTGCTTCACGCACATCATCTAATTTAAATGGTTTAATAATCGCTGTGATTAATTTCATTTTTCCTCCTGCGTTATTTTGGTTCATCACATAATGAGCGTAGCTAAGCAAGGTGCGTGCCACCGGTAAGCTATTGAAAGATAGGGAATTAATTGATTATAAGTTGCACCAAAATAGATCGCCGCAGAAGATATAAGCACCTTGTTGGTGCGTTACGACGTCAAGAACACGCTGATATCTCCTCACAGACATCCTTAGCGGCGGACCTTATCGTTCCCACCAACCGTAAGAAAAAATCATATAACCCTGAGAATAAATGGCAGACAACCAACTGAAAAACAAGAACTCTTTACCGCTACAACGGTTTAAAATACATCACCAATAAAACCTTGAAAAAGACTATTATCAGAAATCATATAGCACACTTAAAGGCTCGCAATAAAAGGAGGCGCCAGCCACTTAAGTCGCACTATTAAGGTGCGTTGCGACCTTAAAAACCAACTAAATCAAGACCTTACAAAAAACACGACTCAAAATTATCCTTTGAGAATATTTTTGGCCTCCTCAACCATTGCTATGAGCGAATGCTCTTTAATGGTTGCCATCAACTCATCGACCTTAAACGCATGATGACGTTCGTAGGCGACCCCGACTTGCTCCATTTCTGCTAATCCGGTTTCACGGGCATGCTCGACAAAACCGTCATTTTTCCAAAAGAATGCACCCGGCATCGTTGTTGGAATCACTAATACAAAAAATAAGGACCGCCCAATGGCACCGGTTACTAAGACAACTCCGGTTAACAATCCCAACAGCACAGGACCCATAACAGTCGCAACACCCGTCAGCGCTAAACCAGCTGCCAGCAACAAGGCCAGAGCTAACAATCCATTGCGAAGCCCATAACTTTTACCGTACTTGGTGACTTGCCAATAATAAGACCCGGCTCCTTCATTGCCCAGTTTTTTCATATCTCGGGCATGAAAAATATGTCCCACGCCTTCAATAACTAACCCAGCCACCATCACCCAAGCCAAAACAGCGATAACCGATTGAACAGCAACCCATGAAGGTGCCACCAAAACCGTAACCACTAAAGGCACCAAGGCCCCATAAATCAATGCTGCCGAAACAAAAGCACTACCGGTTTGCCAATGATCCCAAAAAGGGCGGGCCGGAATTCGATACAGTTTATACATAAAGTAGCCCCCAATCAGCGCACCTAAAACACCCAACCCTGCAAAAATCATAGCGAGCCATTGGAAAACAACCCCCTCGAACAAAGCCAAACTGCTGTACCCTAAAAGACCTAAATAAAACAATGAAACCCCGGCAATCTCACGGCTCACCGGCGATAGTTTTAAATTATAAAAACCCCGATAAAAACGATGCGGTTTACCCAAGTGCATGTTCAATTGATATAAACCCGTCGTACAAATGATCACTAATGACGCCAATAACACGGGAAAAACAATGGGCATTTTTAGCAAGGCCAAACTCTCAAAACCGACAAGAGTACCTAAAAGCAACAAGATGAAGGCACCCATGGTAGCTTGGGTACATAAAGTAAACACCACATGCGCGCTTTCATGACTGGTGAGTAATTTTTTAAAATTCCAATATTTCTCATGACCCTGTTTTTCATCAACAGTCGCCTTAAAAGGATCGCCATGATGTTCCCGATGATATTTAACCGGCATCGAGTCGGTACGCGTCATCTCATGTTCGGTGGGTTTATTCTGCTGAAAGCGGATATTCGGCCGGGTAATATCCGCACGCGGAAAACCCGGTATTTCGGTTTCCGCCTGCATACTGTTTTCCGGAATATTCTCAATCACGCCAAAACC
>DTSI01000034.1 GCA_012965425.1 Methylococcaceae bacterium | reverse complement strand
AATGCGTCCCCTAAAAGTGAGTTTTTTGATACCGAAGGCATGCGCGTTTATCAAGACCTTCAGGACAAACAAGTCTCATTGGAAATGGCCAAACGCAATACCTTAGGCGTTGCCCAGTTTATTGAGCAACAAATGGCCCGACAGGGCTTCATTGACGATGAATCTACCGACGTTAAATTGAAAAATCGTCTGCTGTCACCCAAGCCTGAAAAAACGGCCGGATTTGCGTTGATGCAGCTTAAAAAACAACTGACACTGCCCAATACGGAGTCGGTCGGCTTTCCGTTGAAACTGAACAGGGAGGCCGGTCTCGTACCGTAAATAACCATGGCTGATTTACTTTCAACTGGTATCGCAGGTATTAGAACCTATAAAAAGGCCTTAACAACGGTGAGTAATAACATCACCAATGTGGATACGGACGGTTACCATCGCCAACGGATTGAAATCGGTCAAAATGCACCCTCAAAAGAAGCCGGCATTTATTTTGGTAACGGTTCCAGGGTTTTGGGTAATCAACGGATGTATGACCGGTTTGTTGAGTCATCGCTACGCAATAACACCTCGCAATTAGAACAGCAGGAATCGATGTACAAGTACGCGCAACGGCTTGAAAATTTAATGGCCGATGAACGTCTCAGTGTGACCGGTAAGATCGGGCGTTTCTTTGCAGCGGTGCAGGAAGTTTCGATCTCACCGGCCTCAACAGCCGTACGCGACATTTTATTAACCGAAGCGGAAACAACGGCAGCAGGCTTTCGGTTATTAGGCAATCAGTTCAGCGCATTAGAGCAGAGCACTTGGGGCGACATGCAAGATAAAGTGGGGCAAATTAACGGCTTGAGCAAGCAATTAGCCTCGATTAACAGCACTTTATTTAAACAAAGCGACATCAAAAATCAACCCCATAATGTCTTAGATCAGCGCGATGTTTTATTAAATTCGCTCTCAAAATTAGTCAATATTACCGTCAGTGAAAAACCCAGCGGCGTTTTCGATGTCCATTTAGGGAATACTGAAACCGGCGACAAACTGGTTTCTGGCAGAGAGTCTATAGACTTAGGCATGCAAAAAGATAGTAAGCAACCGGAACGGGTCGCTTTTGTGTTGTCGCCGTACGCGAATCCCAAAACGACTAATTTTGTAACCAGTGGTTCACTGGCCGGTATTAACGGTTTTCGACAACATTCCTTACAAATAGCGCGTGATCAGGTGGATGTGATTGCCCAAGTCTTTGTTAATGAGGTCAATAAAATCCAGCACCAAGGGGTTGATATAACCGGCCAGTTTGGTAAAGACCTGCTTTCTTTAGATAACGTTTATTCGGTACAACGAGCCAATAACAAAGGCTCGGCAACGATTGCCGTGTCGGTGACTTCGGCCGCTGTGGCCCGGCAAGCCCAATATGAGGTGAGCTATCAAGAACTGGATAAACGGTGGTCCATTACCAATCAGGCCAGCGGGCAAAAAGCCTTTGGGACCCACGAATTAACTCTCGATGGTTTGAAAGTTACTATTCAAGGTCAGGCCGTGGGCGGTGATCGGTTTATAATCAGCCCCAGCCTTCGCCCCACCGAAGCGATGACCGTGATGATTGACGATCTGAATTTAATTGCTTCCGGTAGCCCGCTCACCGTCAGTAGCGCGGTGGCCAATACCAGCAGCACTCAGATTAAACTCACCGCGTTTAAAGTACCCAGCCAGAATGTGCCGGCAAAGTCGATTGATTCGGTGTTATACAACAACCCTTCAGAAGTTTCGGCCACAACGATTATGGCCAGTAATAAGTTGGCCTTTGTTATTCCGGCTAATAGCCAAGATACCGAATTATTTTACCGTTCAAAATATTCAGGCGAGCCGGTTGAATTACAAATCTTTACCCGTAATGGGCGACATCTTTCCGGTACGAGTCTGTCCGCTGCTGAACAAGCCGCATTATTGACTAAGGGAAATGGTTTTTCAGAGCAAGTCAGTTATGTCGATAGCTATTTGAATCAAACTGGAGAGAATGGTTATTTGGATACCGGGTTCTCTAACATATACAGTGTTACCGATGTTGAAAGTTACAATTTTTCCAGTCTTGAAAGCGGCGATACCGCCTCACTGCGTCTGCATGCCCGAACCACACCGGTACCGCAACATACCGATTCTATTAAAGCCAGCCAGTCGACTAATGATAAAGAAGTGTATGACTTTAGTGCGGTTGAAAAAGGGGGAGCAGTTACGGTTTCTGTGGGCGGTATTGCAACCAGTGCAAACTATACCGAAGACGCTGGGGTGACAATAAATTTTGTTTCATCGGTCAGCGTTAACGGTGATACGTTATCAGCAACAGTGAATGGTACGACCTATACCACAACCTTGTTAGATTCGGCAACGGCTACGCAAAGGGGTAATAACACACATGCTTTATCTGCTGAGGAGGTTGTAAAAGCCTTAGGCCGTCAGATTGTTGCTGCAGAACGGGGTATTAATGCTTCGTTTGCCAAAGGCACTGATGTTTTACATTTACAAGGGGACGTTAAGGACATTGTATCTATTTCATCAACGGATGGAACGGCAACAACGACCGCAAAAGCTAAGGCCAGTTTAGATTTTAAAGCGGTGGTAAATGATAATGATGTTTTAACAACGCGTGTTAATAGTACTTCTTATCAAGTGACGCTTTTATCAACAGCAACAAATACTCAACTGGCAGCAAATACCCATGCGACAACAGCCGATGAGGCTATAAAAGCCTTAGGCCGGCAAATTGTAGCCGCAGAAGCGAGCATTACCGGATCCTCTTCGTTAAATGCGCAGCAGTTAACGTTGCAGGGTACCACCGCTGATATTGCAACGGTAACCAACGTGGGTAGTACCATTGCTGGAACGGCTAGGGTCGGTGTAATCACCAAATCAGCAGAAGGTCTTGAAAGCACATTAACCGCATTGAAAATTAATTTGGAAGATCAATTATCATCAATTAATCTTCACGGTGTCGACAATATAGTGATCGACCAAAATAAAATTATCTTAAATGGAAAAGATAATAAAGTTGATATTGATTCCGGTGCCAGTATCAACATTGCTGAAAAAACCTACACCCAGACCTTTTCAACGGACTTAGAGACCACTTTAGGGTTATTAAAAACACAAGTGGATGACGATGCCCATGTCACTAGCTCCAGTATCAGTGAGGGTCAGTTAACGTTAAATGGCATTGCTGCCGGTGACGATGTTAACGCTCAGGCCTTTGTTTTTAAAAAATCCACGCTGCAACCCACCGCGGCTTCGGTCACCGGCGATGCTAGTGCTACTCCGGTTATAGCGGATAGTGAGGTTTTTGATTTTTCAGGATTAGCCCTTGGCGGGAGCGCCAAGCTCACCCTGAACGGTTCCGATTACAGTCAACCGTTTCACACCGACCTTGCGATGACTTTAACTGCGCTGGTTCAAAAGATCAGCGATGGAACTGTTAACGTTGTTCCTCAAAAGCTCTCCGCTGTATCGGTCAGCGGTGGCCTTTTAACACTGACCGGTCTGACGACATCGCCACCGACAGCAACAACGGTTTTAACCACAGCAGGTGCGTCTGGTGCAGCATCTGTGACAACGGTTACTTTTGCCGGTACTACCGGATTAAGTCCCATTGATACAGCGACCCTTACACTGGCCTCAGGTGTGACTATAACAGTTGCAGGTTCAGAGGGAACCTATGATACGGCGGCTAAATTGGCTGCAGCATTTGCTGCTAAAACCGCTCCCAGCGGTTATGGGATGACTAATGCCTCAAATTCTGCAAACCTAGTCATTACCGCTACCGCGAACGGTACTGCAACTCCCGGTTTTGCGAATGCGACGCTGGCCGTTACGACCGATATCAACGCCACAGCCCAATTAACCACCCGAGTCGAATTAACCGAAACGGCTTCATCCGTAACCGGTAAATCTTCGACCACATCAATTAACAGACCCGATCCACGCCACTTTTTAGGTTTGTCCGGCGGCATCAATGAGGATCTTTTAGTCTTTGTCACCGGGTCCGGCGGCGCTAAAATCAGTGCCCAATGGGATCAGTCACCACTGATCGATCAACGTGAAGTCTGGCGTCAAGATATTACTGTTAAATTTAATTCCGATGGCAGTCAATTTGAATTGATCGATACCCAAACAGACACGTCTTTAGCCCATGTTAATTACAGTGCTGAAAAGGGCATTAGCTATAACGGCTGGAGTGCTGAATTAAGCAGCATTCCAGCCGCCAATGATATTTTCTATATTAAAGGGAACCATGATTTAACCGGTGATAACCGTAACATGCTGAAAATGGCAGCACTGCAAAATGACAGCACTATTTTCGGGGGTCGTGGTGATTTTGGCGAGGTTTATACCTCGACGGTCGGTAAATTAGGCACCATTTTAGTACAAACAGATATTGCCCGCGAAGCGCAACAGACGCTGGTCGACCAAGCCACAGAAGCACGCGATTCGGTATCGGGTGTGAGTTTAGATGAAGAAGCGGCCAATCTACTGCGTTTTCAACAGGCCTATCAGGCCTCGGCGCAAGTCGTGAAAATTGCAAATACATT
>DTSI01000033.1 GCA_012965425.1 Methylococcaceae bacterium | reverse complement strand
TCTAAACCGGTAATTTGAAATCTTTTACTAAACACCCCTTGAATAGTTGCAACATTAATCACTTCTTCAAGTTTTTCCTTATGACGCACCTTCTTGCCGTTGACTATCCGTGTTTCAACCTTATTTTCAATAAACACAACTGCCATTGGTTTGCCAATATTATCACGGGTTGTACGCCCCATTTTCTTGGCTCCAACGCCATCTAAGGTAATATAAACCGCCGCAGAATTATTTTGGTCAAGCCCAGAAGAGGCATCAACGATTTGATCACCCGTAACAATAATCTGACGTTTCAAAAGAATCGGCTGACCATTACGTTCATAATACAACCGTGAACCAATCGACTGCTTTCCTTTGGCTGCAAGTTGAGCATCATGTTTAATATCAACCATTCTAAATTCCAACGATGCAGTCGCACCAAGAATCTCTTTAGCCCGCGTCGTATCTTGCACGCCCGGTAATTGCACAACAATCCGTGTGTCTCCCTGCTGTTGAATAATGGGCTCTGCAACACCCAGTTCATTGACCCGGTTTCGCAGCGTTGTCATATTCTGAGCTAATGCAAATTTCTTTATTTCTTTTTTCTCGTCAATGGAAATACGTGCTTCAATAACAAATAACTCTTTACCATCAGCAAGTTTCAGACTTCTAAATTCAGTCCCTAATACAGCTTTTGCATTAGCGGCATCTACTTCTGATTTTAATTTAACTTGAATAACATCATTGACTTGACCAATCGAAGCATATCGAATTTTCTCAGCCCGCAACGCCCCACGAATATCGCCTACATAACGTTCTTCAGCCTGCTTAATTGCCGCATCCATATCGACCTCAAGCAAGAAATGAACCCCGCCACGTAAATCCAAACCCAAATACATAGGTTCTGCTGCAATAGCACGCAACCATTCAGGTGTCGCCGGAGCCAAATTTAACGCGGTCGTAAACCCCCGCCCTAAAGCAACCTTTAAATAGTCTGCCGCCTTGATCTGATCATCAAGATTTTCCAGACGAACCAATATTCGATCGCCACTAAATTCAATCGCCTTTGCCGTGATACCTTGCGCACTTAATGTTTCTTCTATTAAGTCGCGTTGATCGTCACTGAGTTGAGTGCTTCGCGTTGAAGAAATCTGTACCGAAGGATCGTCACCATAGATATTTGGCAACGCATAAAGTAAACCCAAGCCCAACACTAGGACAATAAATAAATTTTTCCAAAGAGGGAAACTGTTCTGCATAGTAATTCCAAAAACAAATTTAATTCATAAAAAAACGGGACCCTTAAGCTGAGCATTAACATGCCTACCATAAGGGAAAATGTTCCGAAGAGACGACTTATGAATTATTTAATCGCTTACTTTGAACTTTAAAGGTACCTTTAGGCATCAAATTTTGAATTGCTTGCCTTTGAATTTGTACAATCGTGTTATTACCAACATCTAACTGAACAAAATTATCATCCAGACTCACCACTCGGCCCAACATCCCACCGTTAGTAACGACTTCCGCCCCTTTCGTTAAGCCACCGATCATTTTCTTCTGATCTTTACCTTTCTTTTGTTGTGGTCGAATAAATAAAATATAGAAAAAAAACAAAATCCCTAAAGGAAAAGCCAAACCCTGCCATCCTGGACCTTCTACTGCAGCTGCCACTGTTTCACCAACAGCTAATGCGTCAGAAATAAAAAAACTCATTGTCTATGCCCACTCTTTAAAAAATTAGATTGATTAAAAAAAACGAACCATTATGCCACATCAGGAGCTACTTTACCCTTTTGTTGATAAAAATTTATTACAAATCGCTCTAAATCTTCTGCGGCTATTGCTTCGCGCAATTGTGCCATTAGACTGAGGTAATAATGCAAATTATGAATCGTATTCAACCTTGACCCAAGCATTTCACCGCATTTATCCAAATGCCTGAGGTAAGACACCGAAAAATGACGGCAGGTGTAGCACGAACAATCATTATCGACAGGACCACTATCGAACTGATAACGACTATTACGAATGCGCACCACCCCTTTACTGGTAAATAAATGGCCGTTTCGGGCATTACGTGTTGGCATCACACAATCAAACATATCAATCCCACGCCGAACACCCTCAACTAAGTCCTCAGGCGTACCCACGCCCATCAAATAACGCGGTTTGTCCTTCGGCATACGACCTGCAATCGCATCTAACATCCGCATCATTTCAGGTTTAGGTTCCCCCACTGAAAGTCCACCAATGGCATAACCATCAAAACCTATATCCATTAAGCCCGTTAACGACTCTTCCCGTAAATCACTAAACATACTGCCTTGAACAATACCAAACAAAGCCGACAAACTATCACCGTGCGCCACTTTACTCCGCTGCGCCCAACGCAATGACAATCGCATAGACTCAGCAGCCACCTCTTTAGTCACCGGGTAGGGTGTACATTCATCAAAAATCATCACGATGTCTGATCCCAGTGCCTTTTGAACAGCCATTGATTCTTCAGGCCCCATAAAAATCTTAGCGCCATTAACCGGCGAATTAAAGGTAACACCCTGCTCCGATATTTTTCGCAACTCACCTAAACTAAAAACCTGAAACCCACCTGAATCAGTCAAAATAGGCCCTTTCCAGGCCATAAAATCATGCAAATCACCGTGCAGGGCCATTACCTCCAACCCCGGTCTCAACATCAAATGAAAGGTATTCCCTAAAATAATTTCAGCGCCCAATTCTGTTAATTCATGCGGCGTTAGCGATTTCACTGTGCCATAAGTCCCCACCGGCATAAATACTGGCGTCTGAATAGTACCGCGATCAAACTGCAACTCACCCCGCCGCGCCATTCCATCGCTATTTTTTAACTGAAATCTCATCGATATAACCTGAAAAAGCCGACCAGAAAGTCGAGTGCGAAAAGCGCCACGCTCGCTCGAAAAAAACCACAACCACCACTAAAAGCCCCAACCACTTACCGCTCTACAATTGATTCCCCTTTTGCTAATTTAGGTAACCGGCCCTCCAGACCCATGGCATGACGCATCACTTTATGCCGTGCAGGTGTAAAGCGCCCAGCAAGCCCCAAACCAATATTACGTAACAACCGCAACGGTGCTATTTGGTTACTGAAAACCCGATAAAATACTTCCATCACATTCATCATTTTCAGATTCTCACCACGACGCAGATCTTCATAACGTTTCAAAACCCTTAACGAGGCAATATCCTGATCGTGATCAGGACCGCCAACCAAGACCTCTGCCAGCGTTGCCGCATCGAGCAATCCGATATTGACACCTTGCCCGGCAAGAGGATTAATCATATGTGCAGCATCACCCACCAATGCTACCCCAGTCTTAACATAACTTAATGCATGCTGGCGTTTAAGTGGAAAACTAGCAACCCCTAAAATCTGACTGACAGACCCTAAACAGTCAGGAAAATTCGCGAGTAACTCAGCCAACAATAAGGGTTTAGGCAAGGCCTTAAGACGTCGAACTTCATCCGGGGAGTTATACCAAACCACCGAACCAAAACGCCCTGTTAACGGCAAAAATGCCTGTGGCCCACTGGGGACAAAACGCTGCCAAGTAATATCTTGCTGCTCATAGTCTGTTTCAATATAAATAACCAGCGCATGTTGCGCATAATCCCAACTATTAACCCCTAAACCAACTGTTTGCCTGACTCTTGAATTACCACCATCTGCGGCAACCAACAGCCTCGTTTCAAGTAGCCGTCCACTTTCCAACTCAATGGTCGTTGAACCCGAACCATAGTCAATCTTGGCAATCCTGTCCGGACAGATCAACTCAACATTAGCAAAATTCTGCAACCGCTCCAGCAACGCTAATTGAATGACCCTATTCTCAACAACAAACCCTAATTCAGGCTGATTAATATCTTGACTTCTAAACTCGGGGCCGTCACTTAACTCCCAGACGCGCATACGCTTATAAGGACAAACTCGCCGCTCAACAATCCCAGACCAAACACCTAATGATTCAAAAATAGCCTGCGATGCTTTACTGAGCGCCGAGACTCTTAAGTCATGAGGCTGCTCTGGCTTAAAAACCGCCGGCATGTCTTGTTCAACAACACCGACCTTTAACGAGGTATCGCCCAACGCACAACCAACGGTTGCACCCACCATGCCGCCACCCACAACAATGACATCAAATTGTTTGTCCATAAATACTCTTAAATAAATGATCAATTAATATTGAATGTTTTTTCTTTTCGCCCTACAACATCATTTTTTCGACAACTTGAACCCTTTCATTTCGAAAAAAAACTATCATCGCACCCCCCATAGCATCGCCTTAACTGCCGCTAATAAGTACTCAAGAGGTTAATTTAACAGGGTAAACCTAAAAATGCAGCACCCACAAAGAGAGAACCCGGCCGACACTAGCCTTGCTTTACTATTCTCTTTTTTTTATAATTACAGGGCTAATTTGTGACGTATGTGATTTTATCTCATTCATCACATCATAATGATAAAAATATGCCATAGCATTAAATTTCGCAATATTATCGGCACTACTGACACGCTTTTATTCATCAGCCTGTAAAGTATTGCCTGTATCTGATCTGCAGTATAGCAAAAACTTTGCCGATCAGCATTCCCGAAACCCTCGCTACATAAAACAGCAGGTTTTGGCTCGAAATCACTGTTAGGTAATTAAATTAGGTGGTTCAAACATGTCCGTTAAAACATATAAAAAACCTCATAAACAGGGGCTATATGACCCTGCAAATGAAAAAGACAGCTGCGGCGTAGGCTTTATTGCCCACGTTAAAGGTCATCGCTCACATAAAATAATTCAAGATGCAGGCATTGCACTTGAAGCCATGACCCATCGCGGTGCGTGCGGTTGTGAAGCTAATACCGGCGACGGCGCTGGCATAATGACGGCCTTACCCCATGATTTTTTCACCAAAGTTGCGTTAACGGACTGGGCTGTAACACTTCCGCCCCCCGGACACTATGCCGCAGGCCTAGTTTTCTTACCGCAAGATGCCACCGAGAGAAAACAATGCAAGGCCGTTGTTGAAGACTTTATTCGCCAACAAAACCAGCAACTTATTGGTTGGCGCCCGGTCCCTGCTGACGCCGATGCCGCCGATATTGGCCCGTCAGCACGGGCAACAGAGCCCGTGATTGAACAGCTCTTTATCGCAGCCTCAGACGGTTTTAGCGACGACAGCTTTGAAAGACAACTTTATTTGATCAGAAAACAGTCCACAAAGGTCATCCGCAATGACACTACACTGGCACAACACGCCATGTTCTACGTGTGCAGTTTGTCGACTAAAGTCATTATCTATAAAGGTCAATTAATGCCTGAACAAGTCATGAAATATTTTCCTGACTTAAATGACCCTGACTTCACCTCCCATTTGGCCATGGTTCACTCTCGATTCAGCACCAACACCTTCCCTTCATGGGATCGGGCTCAACCTAATCGCTTTATGAGCCATAACGGTGAAATCAACACTTTACGAGGCAACCAAAACTGGATGCGCGCTCGTGAAGGAATGCTTAACAGCGATCTATTTGATGATGAATTGGCAAAAATCCTGCCGATTATCGAGCCTGATTGCTCCGACTCCGGTACATTTGATAATGTCCTTGAGTTTTTATTAATGAGCGGCCGAACACTTCAGGAAGCCGTCATGATGATGGTCCCTGAGGCCTGGCAGAACCATGAGACCATGTCAGAAGAAAAGCGCGCTTTTTACGAATTTAATTCTGCTCTGATGGAACCTTGGGATGGTCCAGCTTCTATCGTATTTACCGATGGTAAATATATCGGCGCGGTTCTTGACCGTAATGGTCTTCGTCCTAGCCGTTACTACCTGACGCATGACGATCATGTCATTATGGCCTCTGAAGTTGGTGTCATACCTGTTGAACCTGAAAATGTTAAATACAAAGGCCGGCTACAACCAGGCCGTATGTTTTTAGTTGATTTTGAACAGGGTCGATTAATTCCTGATGAAGAACTAAAATCATCTTTTGCCGCAAAACGTCCCTATGGTGACTGGCTTAATCAGCACCGCGTACAACTAAGTGATCTCAATATAAACCCTAAAAATCAAGCTTTTGAACCTGATTCCCTGTTAGCTAGAATGCAAGCCTTTGGCTTCACCAGCGAAACCATGCAGTTTATGCTGATTCCTATGGTTATAGAAAAACGCGACCCGTTAGGATCCATGGGCAATGATTCTGCTTTAGCGTGCCTATCAGACCAACCTAGAATGTTGTATGACTATTTCAAACAACTATTTGCGCAGGTCACTAACCCGTCTATCGACTCCATTCGTGAAGAAACGATTATGTCTTTACGATGCTATATAGGGCCCGAAAAAAATCTAATTGATACCTCTGCTGAACATTGCCACCGATTACTCATTGAACAACCCATTTTGAGCAACCCTGAATTGGCAGCCATCAAAGACATTGACCATCGCGGCTGGAATACCAAGACTATTGACATTACTTGGCCCAAAGCTGAAGAGAACGCCGGCCTTGAAAAAGCACTGGATCGCATTTGTGCTGAAACAGAACAAGCGATTGAAGCCAACGCAGAATTAGTTATTCTATCGGACCGAAATGTCAGTGCCGATCGGATTGCGCTCCCTGCTCTACTTGCTACCGGTGCTGTACATCAACATTTAATACGTCTAGCGCAAAGAACACGTATTGGAATAGTTCTTGAAACCGGTGAAGCCAGAGAAGTTCATCATCATTGCCTCTTAATTGGATTTGGTGCCGATGCAATCAACCCTTACTTGGCTTTTGAATCGTTATGGCAAGCACGCCGCGATGGCCTTTTAGATAACGATTTAGCAGACGATAACGCGATCGTTGAAACCTACCGTAAAGCCGTCGGCAAAGGTATGTTAAAGGTAATGGCTAAAATGGGCATTTCAACCTTACAAAGTTACAAAGGCGGTCAGATTTTTGAAGCTGTTGGCCTCCGTGATGATGTTATTGAACGTTGTTTTAAAGGCACTGCCAGCCGCATTCAAGGTGTCGATTTTGACGTCATTGCCTCAGAGGCTACCCGTCGCCACCTCATCGGCTACCCTGAAAACAGTAACGACAATTCAGATAGCCTCCCGAATCAAGGCGAATTTCACTGGCGCGCCAAGGGTGAAAAACACATGTGGGACCCTGAAGCGATTACCAATATTCAAGCCGCTGCACGCACTAACGATCATAAAACCTATGCGCAATTTGCCGAGCATATGAACCGTGACTCTAAAACGCGTTGCACCATTAAAGGCTTACTGGGTTTTAAAGAAAATATCACCGCTGTGTCTTTAGACGAAGTCGAATCAGCGCAAGAAATTGTTAAGCGTTTTTGTACCGGTGCTATGAGTTTTGGTTCAATCTCAGCCGAAGCCCATGAATCATTAGCTATCGCCATGAACCGCCTAGGCGGTAAAAGTAATACCGGTGAAGGGGGGGAGGACAGTGAACGTTTTACCCCGATGGCGAATGGTGACAGTAAGCGTTCTGCCATTAAACAAGTCGCCTCCGGACGCTTTGGTGTGACCGCTTGGTATCTCGCCAATGCGGACGAACTACAAATCAAAATTTCACAAGGTGCTAAACCCGGCGAAGGCGGCGAATTACCCGGCAAAAAAGTTGATAGTTATATTGCAAGAATACGCCACTCGACACCCGGTGTTGGCTTAATCAGCCCACCACCGCATCATGACATTTACTCGATTGAAGATTTAGCTCAATTAATTTTTGATCTTAAAAACTCAAACCCGTCGGCTAGAATAAGCGTTAAGCTAGTCTCGGAAGTGGGTGTAGGAACGATTGCCTCCGGCGTTGCTAAAGCCCATGCGGATCATATCCTTATTTCGGGTGATAGCGGTGGTACCGGCGCGTCCCCTCTTACCAGCATCAAACATGCCGGTCTGCCATGGGAATTAGGCATTGCTGAAACGCATCAAACACTGGTTATGAATGATCTGCGCTCTCGCGTAACCTTACAAACTGACGGTGGCTTAAAAACCGGTCGTGATGTGGTTATTGCAGCCTTATTAGGTGCTGAAGAGTTTGGTTTTAGTACCGCCCCCCTCATTACACTGGGCTGTATCATGATGCGCAAATGTCACCTAAACACCTGTCCAGTCGGTATTGCGACACAAGACAAAGAACTTCGCAAGAAATTCAAAGGGGATCCTGAGTACGTCGTTAACTACTTATTTATGGTTGCCGAAGAAGCACGTGTGTTAATGGCAAAACTAGGTTTTCGGTCAATCGACGAAATGGTTGGCCGCACCGATGTTCTTGAGACTAACGAAGCCATTGCTCACTGGAAGGCTGATGGCCTTGATTTGACCTCCATATTAACAATGGCTCCAAAACCACATGACGATGTCAAAGTGATCAAGACTATTCCACAAGACCACGGTCTTGACAGCGTCATGGATAATCAATTATTAACAATCTGTGAAGAGGCTCTAGCTAATGGCACCCCGGTTAGTCATGAAATGGCTATTATTAATACGGACCGAACCGTAGGGACTATTCTTAGCCACAACCTCGTTAAAAAATGGGGTGCTGAGATGTTGCCGGCTGACACCATTAACCTTAAATTTAATGGTTCTGCGGGTCAAAGTTTTGGCGCTTTTTTGGCTGGCGGAATCACCATGACTATTGAAGGTGATGCTAACGACTATGTTGGGAAAGGACTATCAGGTGGCAAAGTTATTGTTTACCCCCCTAAAAACAGTTCATTTTCTGCTGAAGAAAATATTATTGTCGGGAATGTCGTTCTATATGGCGCCACCTCGGGCTCTGCATTCCTACGCGGCCGTGCTGCAGAGCGCTTCTGTGTACGTAACTCAGGCGCTAACGCTGTTGTTGAAGGCGTGGGCGACCATGCTTGCGAATACATGACCGGTGGTAGAGTCGTTATCTTAGGCCCAACCGGACGTAACTTTGCGGCGGGTATGAGTGGTGGGATTGCCTATGTTTGGGATTACAATAATGAATTCCTGAAAAATTACAATCCAGGTATGGTTGAACTTGAAACCGTTGACCAACCTGCCGATGTAGATGAATTACACGGTCTTATTTCATTGCATTTTGAAAACACCGCGTCAGCTGTTGCCCAACAAATTTTAGACAACTGGTCATCAGTCTTAACTCAATTTATTAAAGTCATGCCTACCGACTATAAACGTGTTCTAGCCGAACGCGCACAACAAAGTAGCCATGCACACGGAGAAACAAGCAATGGGTAAACCGACAGGGTTCAAAGAATTTCAACGCCAAACGATTCCATATCGTGACCCGCAAGCAAGGCTTACTGATTATCAAGAAATCTATACGACGCCACCGGAATCACATCTCACAACCCAGGGAGCACGTTGCATGGATTGTGGCGTCCCCTTTTGCCAATCAACAACAGGCTGCCCCGTTGACAACCTCATACCAGAATGGAACGACTTGGTTTATCGTGGCCGTTGGAAAGATGCACTTGACCGCTTACACCGAACCAATAATTTTCCTGAATTTACCGGCCGCGTATGCCCGGCTCCTTGCGAAGGCTCCTGTGTTTTAGGTATCAATGAACCGCCGGTCACCATTAAAAATATTGAAAATTCCATTATTGATCGGGGTTTTAATGAAGACTGGGTTCAAGCACGTCCCCCCTCAACGGAAACAGGATACACAGTTGCCATTATTGGCTCTGGGCCAGCAGGAATTACCGCCGCTCAACAATTGCGCCGTATTGGTCACACCGTTACCGTCTATGAACGTGCCGATCGTATTGGTGGCTTACTAATGTATGGTATCCCCAACATGAAGCTTGAAAAGAAAGTAGTCGAAAGAAGAATCGACCAATTACGTGCTGAAGGGGTAGCCTTTATTACCAATGCTCATATTGGAAAACCCGAAGACTTTCCTACCGGCCATATCAACCAAATCATGACCGATAATAATCATGAAATAACCTTTATTGACCCAAATGAACTTGTCAAAAATAATGATGCCGTTCTTTGGGCAACCGGTGCAACCAAACCACGTGATCTCCCTATTCCCGGACGAGGACTCAATGGTATTTATTCAGCAATGGACTTTTTAACCCGCAATACCAAAAGCCTATTGGACAGCAACCATGAAAATGGTCAATTTATCAGCGCTAAAGACAAAAATGTCATTGTAATCGGCGGCGGCGATACTGGAACCGATTGTATTGGAACATCTTTACGTCATGGTTGTAAAACATTGGTTAATTTTGAGCTTCTACCCGAACCCCCTCAAACCCGTGCTGATAATAATCCTTGGCCTCAATGGCCTAAGATATTCCGTGTTGATTATGGTCATGAAGAAGCCACGAAACGTGATGATAAAGACCCCCGCGAATACTGTATCCTCAGTAAAGAATTTATTGATGACGGCGAAGGTAATCTAGCCGGTGTTCGCACGGTTAATGTTGAATGGACTCAAGATGAAAACGGTCGTTTTACTATGACCGAAGTTCCGGGTAGCGAAAAAGAATGGAAAGCAGAATTGATCACCTTAGCGATGGGGTTTTTAGGGCCTGAAGCGACAGCTACCGATATGATCAATATTGACTATGATAATCGCTCAAACATAAAAGCCGAATACGGTCAGTTTACCACGAACGTTGAAGGTGTTTTTGCAGCAGGCGATTGTAGACGGGGACAATCTCTCGTAGTCTGGGCAATCAATGAAGGTCGTGGTGCAGCCCGAGCTATAGACCAATACTTACAAGACAATAAAATGAATTAACAAAAACGCTTTATTTATCAATGCTACCCCTTGAGCGTAGCATTGATAAATTACCCATTATTGCTTATCAATCAAGAAGATGCCTTTTCTGAGTTGTCCTTATTGGCACCAAAAACTGCATTCAGATACTGATACATCGACACAACGGTAATAACTGCAGCAATATAGAGTAATAAATAACCTAAAGCACTCACCGGCAAGAATAAAAGATCGTCGCTGAAAAGCAAACACCCAATAGCAACCATTTGTGTTCCTGTTTTCCATTTACCTAGATTAGAAACAGCCACTACATCACGTTGACCACTGCTTGCCATCCATTCGCGCAAAGCAGAAATAACCAACTCTCGCCCGATAATAATAGCTGCCGGTAGCGTCATAAAGACAGACGCTTCTGTTTGAATAATGATGACCAGTGTCAGCACAACAAGTAATTTGTCAGCGACCGGGTCTAAAAAAGCACCAAAATTGGTATGCTGACCCATTTTTCTAGCCAAGTGGCCATCGAGCCAATCCGTGAACCCGGCAAAAGAAAAAATAACCGTACACGCAATATTGGAATATTCCCAAGGTAAGTAAAAAACGATGACGATAAGAAATGTTAACGCAATACGCGTAAACGTGAGTAATGTCGGTATATTATATTCAACCATGATCTTGATGAAATGTGTCGTAAATTCGTTGCGCTAATTGATGACTAATCCCATCAATACTGCATAAGGCATCCACCCCAGCGCTTGAAACACCTTGCAACCCTCCAAACTGTTTTAACAATAATTGTCTTCGCTTAGGCCCAAGCCCAACAATAGACTCCAGAACGGATTGTTTTTTTACTTTACCGCGCCGTAAACGATGACCTGTAATCGCGAACCGGTGCGCTTCGTCTCGAATATGCTGAATAAGTAATAAAGCACTGGCATTCGGATTAATATCTAAGGGCAGATTTTCACCTACACTAATAATTTTCTCCATGCCCGCTTTCCGGTCTACCCCCTTGCAAACCCCTAGTATCATAACATTATTTATTAATAATTCATCCAATGCTTTGTCAGCTGCATTGACCTGACCGCGCCCCCCATCAATAAATAAAATATCAGGCGACTCATGCTCCCCTTTAATCAACCGCCTGAACCGCCTGGATACAGCTTGCTGAATTGCCGCGCAATCGTCACCTTTGGTAATCCCTTCAATATTAAAGCGCCGGTAAGCAGACTTAACCGGGCCTTCTCGGTCAAACACAACGCATGACGCAACAGTTTGATCCCCTTGAGTATGGCTAATATCAAAACACTCTAATCGCTTAGGAATTTCCTCTAAATCAAGTTCTTCTTGAAGACTCACAAAACGATTAAATAGGCTTTGTTTATTACTGAGCCGCCCTAACAACGCATTTTCAACATTTGTTTGCGCCATTTTCAACCACTTAAGCCTATCTCCTCTAAGACGTGTAGAAATAGTCACCCCATGTTTAGCATATTTAGATAACACCGCCATGATTAAGTCCTGCTGGTCCAACTCATGATTTAAAAATATTTCATACGGAACTTTCTTGTCTAAATAAAATTGCGTTATAAAAGCCTCTAATACCTCACTTTCAGTATTTGCAACATTCATCTTTGGAAAGAAAATCTTGTGCCCGATGTGCTGTCCACCACGAATAAAAAGCACTTGCACACAGGCTAAAGTGGACTCCGTGGCACAAACGACTATATCCACATCACCTTTCTCCCCATGAACAAAATGTTTTTCAAGCACGGTGCGTAATAAAGCAATTTGATCTCTAATCCGCGCGGCATTTTCAAAATTTAACTGTGCTGCTGCTTGTTCCATCTGCACAATCAATTGATCAATCAACACATGCCCTTTCCCTTCGAGGAAAAGCAAGGTTTTAGCTAATTCTTGCTGATAATCCGCTTGCGTTACCAATCCGACACAAGGCGCACTACAGCGTTCAATCTGGTATTGTAAACAAGGTCTTGATCTATTTTTATAGTAAGAGTCTTCGCACTGCCGAATCGGAAATATTTTCTGTAATATTTTCAAGGTTTCCCGAACGGCACCTGCACTCGGATAAGGTCCAAAAAATTGACCGGGTTTTTTTTTGGCGCCCCGGTGAAAGGTGATCTGAGGAAAATCCTGCTCTGTGGAAATATAAATATAAGGGTAAGACTTATCATCACGCAAACAAATATTGTATCGGGGTTTATAGCGCTTAATTAACTGACTCTCGAGTAATAATGCCTCCCCTTCCGTATGGGTAATGACAACCTCAATAGATAAAACCTTACTGACCATGGCCAATTGTTTTGGTGAAGTCGACTGGGTCCTAAAATAACTCGACACCCTATTTTTAAGATTTTTAGCCTTACCGATATAAATAATATCACCCTGGCTATTTAGCATTTTATAAATTCCAGGTCGATGCGTTAAGCCTTTTAAGAATGACTTAATGTCAAAATTTTGACCCGATTCAACGTCATTACTTTCGGTCATTTTGTAATTTTTTTATGCTTTTAAAGACTTGATGAAACATCTCGACAGTTAACCGCTTGGTGTTAACGTTATAACGACTGCAATGATAAGAATCAATTAAAACTCGCCCCGGCGCAAGGATATGGGTTTTATTATGTGCAAATTTAAACGCTGACAATTTAAGCCCGAGTGCTCGCAATACCGCTTGATGTGCAATACTCCCCAAAGCCAAAATAACAACCTGTTCTGAAAGCGCATTAATTTCGGCGGCCAAATAGTGATTGCATTGTCGAATTTCAACACCCGTCGGCTTGTTATCTGGTGGCAGACATTTTACTGCATTGGTAATTCTACACCGAGATAATATCAGTCCATCATCGGCGCTTTTACTTTCTGAATAATTACTATAACCAAAGGTAAACAACGCTTCATAAAGTAAAATACCGGCATAATCTCCCGTAAATGGCCGGCCGGAGGCATTAGCACCATGCATTCCGGGAGCTAACCCCACAATTAATAACTCCGGTTTTGAAACACCAAAAGCGGGGACAGGACGGGCATAATAATCGGGATGTTTTTGTTTAACAGAATCTAAAAACGCCGCTAACCGAGGACATTGACGACACTCACTATTAAAATATTCCGTTGCGCTCATATGACTCTCGAACCGACTAAAATTGAGACTCTAACGGTTTAGAAAACTTGGGTCTTATAACGTCCTCAAATAATATTTTAGTGTCTTTGAACGCTTCAACTTTAGATGCGGTCATCCAACAGGATAAATTAACTGTCGCCTTGGTTAAAATCCTTTCTAAATCCGAGTCAGACTGGACTTCATCTTCTTCTAACGGGTATAAAAGCCCTTCATTATTTAAGAATTTCTCAATAGCCTGGGCCTTAATTGCGAACTGGGTATTTTTAGGGACTGGACGCCAAAAATCATGGCCCATTTGAAGGGCACGCTTATCCTCGAGTAAGGCTGTTAACCTACCGTTGTTATCAACCACTGCACTTCCACCCAAAATAGTTTCAAAGTCACCTTCTATTTGTAATTCTGTGACTTTATTTTTTACTCCACTCACTGCTGACACAACCACTGATTCAAGACTTTTTTTCGCCTCTCGTGGCATCTTAGCTAAGGCTCTTAGCACCCATAATTCTTTCATAATAAAAATATCCTTATGACTTAACGCTAAGAATATCTCCGGGCTGATCATTGCGTTTAGTAAGGCTAAATTCACGGTTAAATTCTCAGCACGAACACTTGCAACAAATTCAGCACCTTGTTTATTAAATGTTATTTGCTCACATCCTTTCGCGACATTCTGGGTAGTTAATATATGTCCTACCGGCGAAACAAATACCCCTTCCCCCGTTGCCGCTAACACCCACCCCTCTAAATTAGTAGCCGCCAGATTTGTAATACCCCGAATATCACCGGGTACCGTTAAGCTAATAGCATCTGTTTCACCTAACAGAACGCCATTTTCCCAGCGCCCGGAAAAGTCAGCGTTATTTGATGCACTATAGCGCCCATACCCTTCAGGTACTCCATTTTTCCATTCTCCATTGTATTGACCGCCATCTTTAAACGAAAAAATGCCGTATCCATTAAATTTCCCGGCTATAAAATGCCCTGAATATTTTGTCTCGTCGTTAAACACTAAACGTCCAAACCCCTGAAACTGACTGTTTTGAAACTCACCCACATATTCAAAACGGTCAGGGACAACGAACTTTCCAGCACCTTGAATACGACCGTGAAAAAACTTTCCTTGATAAGAGGAACCGTCTGAAAATTGATAACGTCCCAGTCCATTTAATTGATTATTTCCCCAAAACCCTTGGTACCGATCACCATTAATAAATATAAACTCACCTTGCCCAGAACGCTTTCCTTCTATCCACTGTCCGTCATAACGCCTTCCACTGGGGGTTGTAAAAATACCGGAACCTGAGAAATTTCCTTGAATAAACTCCCCTTGATAATGTCGCCCATCGGCATAACGTTTTATGCCTTCCCCGTGCGGCATCCCTTTTAACCAATTCCCATGATACTGATCGCCATTCTTCTCACTTAGAGTTCCTTGGCCTTCTTGCTTATCCTTGCGCCATTCACCACTGTATTGACTTCCTGAACTAAAATGATAAACCCCATTTCCTTGACGCTGGTTATTAATCCATTCACCGTCATAATGGTCACCATTCACATATTGAAAACTGCCTTTCCCATGAAAATTACCTTGGTCAAATTCACCCTGATAAAACTGACCCTCTGGAAAAGTATAACGCCCCTGCCCTTGTCGGACGCCATCTACCAATACACCTACATAACGCCCCTCAGACTCAGAAAGAATTGACCTGTCCCCAATAAAAGTACACCCTGAGACTAAAAAAGAAAGAAAGAAAAGGTTAGCAAAAAGTCGCGGCATAACTCTGGGATTTAAAAGTTGAACAATAGTTGTAAATCAATTAACAATTTTTAGTTTACTTGAATTAACTCGAGAAACAAACGCTATCCACATTCAAGATGTTACACGCTATAGAAATGGTTGATCGGCTTAAGAGATAAAATCTTCCCTAGGACCTTCGCCCGCCATATCCATAGCGGATTCATCATGAACCAAAGACGTAATAGTCTTCAACAATAACGCAGAATCAATCGGCTTTAACACCCGCGCATTCATTCCGGATGATTTAATCCCCTTTAACTCTTCAGGCATCGCATCAGCCGTACAGGCTATGATCGGTATTTTATTATATTTAGCGTTTTTTCGAATAACTTGTGTTGCCGTAATACCATTCATAACCGGCATCTGTAAGTCCATCAAAACACAATCAAATTGTTGCTTCCGGGTTGCCTCAATCGCTTCTAAGCCATTTTCTGCGAGAGTTACCTGTGCCCCATATTCTTCTAAGAAATAAATAACTATTTCCTGGTTGATATCATTATCTTCAACTAACAAAATATTCAATCCTGATAAATTTTCAGCCGCTTTTGTCTTTATGTCATCACCCTTTAACAATGCCTCTGACGGATTTGGTTCTTTAAAGAAATTATTAATGCCTTGAGCAAGACTGAAAGTACTCAACGGTTTCTCTATAAAACAATATAAATCGGCCTCTTTACCCGGTATGATCTTTTCTTTATCTTGATCATCAACCACAACCAGCATTGGCTTGGTATTGTTCACGATAATCTTAGAACAACAATATACGCAGCGACAAAAGCCCTCCGCGCAATGTTCTTGCGTATTACAATCATAAATAATGAGCTCAACATCATGAGCCTGATGAATTTCCTCCAAAGCCTTGCCACCTCCACTCAACTGATGAACCGGCAGAGACAATGCTGTTAAGGTCGACATAATCGCCTGCTGACAGAGGCCTTCTTGATCCGCTACGAGCAAAACCTTGTGCCCTTTACACGCATCGAAACAAACATTAGCCTCGGGAGAATCAGCACTCTCCATAACCACAGTGAAATCAAATCGACTCCCTTCATTTATTTTACTGTGACAAGTTATGTTTCCGTCCATTAACTCAACCAACTGCTTGCTAATAGACAATCCTAATCCAGTTCCCCCAAATTTACGGGTCGTATTCGTTTCTGCCTGAACGAATGGTTTAAAAATCTCTTGGGTCTTTGCAAGACTCATACCCAGACCTGTGTCTGTCACAGAACAACTAAATAAAATCTTCTTATTGGGGGCTCTTCGTGTTTCTAACTTTAATTCAATACCACCTTCATCTGTAAATTTAATGGCATTACTTAATAAATTAATACAAACCTGACTCAAACGTAACGAATCACCGACAATATACACAGGAATCTTTGGATCAAATGCAAAAACCAGTTCAACGTCCTTTTTACTGTGATTTGAGAAAATGATTCTCAAGTCTTCAGCCCACTCATGTAAATTAAACCGAGTCATTTCAAGTGTTAGTTTTCCTGATTCAATTTTAGATAAATCTAAAATATCATTGATTAACATTAATAACCGACCTGCGGCTGAGCGGATATTTTTGGTATAGTGTTCTTGCCTATCATCTAACGATGATTTTTTTAACATTCCTGCCAACCCAATAATAGCATTCATCGGCGTTCTAATTTCATGGCTCATATGTGCTAAAAAAACTGATTTAGCGTGATCAGACTCTATAGCCGCCGATTTAGCGTCAATCAGTTCTTGAGTCCTTTTATCAAAAACATGAGCTAACTGTTCTAATTCATCGTGAGTTCCAGTCGGACTACATAATACTGATTCATCAGGAGATGATACTTTTTCGCACAACAGTAATATCGGCTTGGTAATCTTCTTAACAGCGTGTCTTGATAATAAAAAGGTAATAGTCATTACCACTAAGGTTAAGAGTAATAACTCTATTAACCCATCAATAATAGGAAGATAAAAAACGTCATGCCTAAGTCCATTGACTATTCTAATCTTCAAGCCCTGTACATAAATTAAACCATCCGTCCCTTTACTTTCAAAAAGAAAATATTGATCCTCGATATTTCTTTTATTCTTTTCTTTAGCTATTGTTTTTCCAATCCTAATTCTACCTTGATGATGTTGCAACTGAAGTGCTAACCGATCGCCTAAAAATAATTGAATCAATCCTACATTCTTCTTTTTAGCAAACCTCATTAATTTAGAAACGTTAATCATTCCTAAAACACCACCCTGTACAGACCCATAGATAACAATAGGCGTAAAAAAGCAAATCATTCTTTCCTCGGGTCGATAATAAAACAAATTTTCATGGCCACTATTAAAATTTAGACAGGGCAATACGTTATTATTTTCAACTCCTTCAACTATAAGATTACCTTTATTATTAACAACAGCTAATCCGTCAAAATCAAATAATTCTTGCTGCTCTTTAAGAAATCCCAGTAAATAAATCTTCCACCTTTGTGGATCAATTAGCCCCTTAATCACAGTATCTCGTCGACTTAACGCACCATTCCTCGCCATCATTTCATCCAACATAAACTCCATAACTTCTAAATCGTTACGAAGTTCACCTTCGGCTTGCTGTTCTAATTGAGTGTAAATATGGGTGAAAAAAGATAAGGCAAAAATAATAAAAACAAAAAACATCATGACCCCTACAATTTGTAACATTTGAGAAGTCAAACGTTGTGTTATAGAGGTTTCACAATATTTCGATAAACGGTGATTAGAAACGATTCCCCCCACCGTTATTTTCCTGTAAAAGGGGCTAAACTCAAATCTTCAAAACCTAAAGCGTCATGATCCGAAGTTGTAAAGGGAGGGCGATACGCTTTAATCAAACCGGAATAATTTTCAATATGCTCCAAACTATCCCTGACTTTTACCCGGTCAATCGATTGCGCCTGCTCAACCGCCTTGACCAAAAGATAGATCAGATCATAAGCATGCGCCGTATCTGATTCAGCTATTATTTTCTGTTCCCCTGCGGTCGGATAGCGTTCAAAATAACGTTTTTTTAAGGCCTTTACCTGTTCCGTATTCGACTGCATCATACTAAAGGTCTGCAGGACACTTATATCCAGTTTTTCCACGGCCGCCCCAGTTGCACCATCCAGTTTTCCTCCGGTGATTCTCCAATGGGAAATCACCGGAATTGTCCTATTCATTAAAGCCATATTTTTAAAAAGAGTAGTCCCTTCCGGTGCATTAGCAACCAAAATAATAACCTCAGCACCTTTCGCTTCAATAATGGCCAATACACGATTGAAATCATCGTCCCCCCACACAAAAGAATGTGCAGCCACTAATGCAATCTCATCATTCGTTTGTTGCTTTAATGCCTTTGTAATCCCTTTCAGGTTACCCCGGCCCCATCCGGTGTCTTCGTAAAGATAAGCTATACTCTTATAGCCACGTTCAAGCGCCTTTGAAACTAAAAAAGGTGCCGCATACTCATCTCTTACCGAGAGTCTAAAGGTATAATTTGGGTTATAACCATTTTCAATAATCGCCGTTGCAGTAGCCCACGGGTCAAGATAAATTATTTTCTCTTGATGAATAATTTCTTGCTCAGCTAAGGCAACAGGACTGTGTAAGCCACCAACGACTGCCAGCAAATTTATTTCTTTAGCAAACGCTCCAATATTTCTAATACCTTGGTCACTAAAACCGGTATGACTCAAACTCTTTAAAACTAATTCTTTTCCTAACACCCCGCCCGCTTGATTAATTTCATCAAGCGCCAATTCAATACCCCGCTTAATAGCAACACCTGATTGTGAAGCACTCGAAGTCAAATCAGCATCTAAACCCATCAAAAGTTGATTATCACTCACAGGTTGATGTCTATGTAATAGTTGACGAGTCATTTCTATAAGATAATTACCCCACAACTCTCGCTTGAATTCTATGCCTCGCTGAGCCCATTGCTTGAATACACGTAAAGCCTTTTCAGGAAGATCGTACAGCTTAACGCCTACCGCTACTAACAATGAAATTGCCTTCACTGGCGATGCGGGTGAACTGTTCTGGGTGAAAATATTTTCTGCTGAGTTTTTTAATACCGGTTGTAATCGTTTAGGTAAGGCACTCAACCGTTGTGGGTTAATTACGACAAACCGGCCGGATAACATTAAATTATCCCGCGCTAGAAATTTTAGCGGCGAATTTTACATTACTTGAAGCCATCTGCTCCATTGTTGCGCTATAAGTTGGTATAACACCGTCCGCAACCGCCGGTAAAATTTGTTCAGGCTCTACCATTCGCGTATTAAGGTCCAATCTTTCCAACAATAACCCGTCAAAACCCTTCTCTGGAATCCCTACCATGTTATTTTGAACCTCTTCAAAATGAGCAATAGGTTGAGCTGTTAAGAAATGGCTAAAACCAGAGATTTCGAAAGCGGCTAATGTAAATTCTTTTTTAAGGGCTTTAGACCTTAAATAGTCTCCCATTTCAGAAGTCCAAATTTTGTTCATCTCAGCCACATCATTAAACAATCCTGGGCTTTGTAGAAAAGCAAGTTCAGGAATCATTGCCCCCACTTCCGTCAGATCCGTCAAGACGATATCAACGTCACCGTTGATCACTTCTGTTAGTGGTTGCTCTGTGACATCTTGAGAAATAAGATGGGGCTCAATCACAATCTTCCCTTTACTTTTTTCTTTAACCGAGCGTACAAACTGTTCGACAAATAATGACTGTTTAGCTGATTCCGTTAGCCCTAGTGTCAGGATAACCCCTCCGTCTTCTAAGCTACTCTTAGGTTTCGACCCAACATCACTCCTGATTAGAAAATCCAACGATAACGCGCTATTACTCGGTTTTGACCGCACTTCATTTTTATTATTACCATAAATCATGATAACGATTAGGGTAAAAGTCATACCCAAAATCAGCATTGTTCTTTTTTGCAAAGAGTCCATTAAACCGTCCTATTAAAAAAGCACTTGCAAACCGAATGCAACCCCTGTGCCAGTTAACTTTGCATTAGCCCCTTCGTACTCATTAATTCGTCCTTCTAATACAAAATTAACATTATCAATAATCTCATAATGCAACTGCGGCTCTGCTACCCAACGATTCTTACCATCTTCATCGATATTAAAGTCTGCAAAACCTCTGATATACAGTCGCTTCGTTAACCCTAGTCGATATACAACACTGGCTTGAGACCTTGCATATTGATTCGTTTGTATTGGAAAATATCGCCATTGCAGCCAACTTTTCTGACCCGCGATCAAAGGAATATCATGCTTGTAATTGACACCAAATCTTAATAAGTTATTATTAGCACCATTCGCATCGTTATATTCCACCTCGAGTCCCAAACCTTTAACCCCCATAACCCATTCAGGATCCAAAGTTCGTCGCAGACGATATTCCAAGAAATAACGCGTAAAATCAAAACGATTACTTTCATTATTTTGATCACTGAGAATATCAATAAAACCCCAGGCATTAAAACCCAACGGTAAGTTTTTAAAACCGCCTGAGACGGTTAACGAGTTATATTCCCGATGGTCAAATAAATAAGTGGCATCACCAAAAGCAATAATTTCTTGTTTCGATAATATAGGTATAGCCTGTACCTGAGCGGCTGATGATTCAGCCTGAATACTGAAATGCGCCAACCCCATAACAACAATGAGCACTACACCTAACATTTTCTTAATCACGCGGATACTCCCTTAGCAAATATAGCGCCACTTCTTATCTAAACGCTACCCTAACCGGATAACCTGAATGGAGCTGAATTTAACTGAGCAAGTGATATGCCAAAAAATACTTCCTTTGGCTTTACTCACTTTTACCCGCAAGGCGTTACGAGACAAACTCATCCCGCATAACACTTACTAAGCACGCAATGACAAAATATTTATTAAATATGTAAAAGGAGTAACGTTATTTGCATTATGCAATGCAACTTAAGCGGTTTTTTTTAGAAAAATGTGCGTTATTTGGAGAAATTGTTGACATAAAAAAAGCGCGTTTCCGCGCTTTTTACTAAACCATAAAATTAAAAAATTAATGCGCCATGAGTATCGCTGCTTTAATCTTCTCCATCGCAACCTTTTCTAATTGCCGAATACGCTCAGCGGAAACGACATAGCGATTTGCTAATTCCTGCAGGGTCATCTTTTTGTCATTTAACCAACGATTTTTCAAAATATCCTGACTACGTTCATCTAAATCAGCCATGGCCTGAAGTAATAATTGACTGTTATGACTACCCCAGTCTGCTTTTTCTAAAATCTGGGCAGGATCCGTGCCTTGTTGAACCAAAAATTGCGCTGGGGTTGCTGTAGGCTTATCATCAAGGTTTGGATTGTCTTCTGATTTTAAATCAAAAGCCATATCACTCGCATTAAGCCGTTTTTCCATTTCATAAACGCTTTCAAGTTTTACGCCTAAATCACCGGCAATTGCTTTGGCTTCATCATGACTCAACCAGCCTAAATTCTTTTTCGATTTTCTTAAATTAAAGAATAACTTCCGTTGTGCTTTAGTGGTCGCAATTTTTACTACACGCCAATTTTTAATCACATATTCATGAATTTCAGCGCGAATCCAATGAACGGCAAAGGTAATCAACCGAACGCCAACATTAGGATCAAAACGTTTAACCGCTTTCATTAAACCAATATTGCCTTCCTGAACAATATCATTGAGCGATAAGCCATAACCCGCATAACCACGCGCCACATGCACTACAAATCTTAAATTAGACATCACGAGCAACCGCGCGGCCTCTAAATCATTTTCTTCATGAAAACGTCTTGCCAATTCTTGCTCTTGCTCTGAACTTAAAGGTTCCAGTTGATTGACGGCTGTTAAATAGCCATCAAATGAAGTCGCTGACAAATTATAAGGTAATGTCATATTGTGATTCATTTTAAACTCAGTTGGTTTTACACAGTGTCATATTAGCACTCCTTGCCCAAGAGTGCTAATATTTTTTATGCTAACCCATCGCTCCCACTTTACAAGGTAAAAACAAACACTTATGTGTGCTTAAGGCTGTTAATCGAGGTAAAACTAAAGTGATTCGTTACCGTTAACAATAGCCATCTTTTAGCTTTATTTACCCTTGACCTTTTTTCCAACGATTCTTTCTTACTGACTTCTCTGCTTCTTTTTGCGCTTCTAAAATTGCTAATTCTGCTAATTCTTCGGCCACCATTTCAGGTGTTTCCAGCGTCAAGCGGCCAAAATTACCCGAGCGTAATTCACGAAGAAAAAGCTTGCCAACCTTGTCATTATCAATACGTCCGCCTCGTTGCAAACAGCCTCGCTGTTTGCCGATTTCATAAAGGATGGTCTCAGCCTTGTCCGGTAATTCAGGCAATTGATAACGGTTAACTAAATACTCCGGATACACCTTTGATAAGTAATTAACCGCAAAAAAAGCAACATCATAATATTCCATCGCTGTGTCTTTTATCGCACCGGTCGTAGCTAACCGATAGCCACTGTTTTTATTTTTAACATTGGGCCACAAAACCCCCGGCGTATCTAATAACACCATATTATTACCCAAACGTACCCGCTGCTGCATTTTCGTTACTGCCGGCTCATTGCCCGTTTTCGCAATTGTTCGCCCTGTTAGCGTATTAATTAACGTTGATTTACCCACATTTGGAATACCCACGATCATCATATTGACCAGCTTTATATCGTTTTGTCCAAGCCCTAATATTTTCTGGCATAAATCGGGTAACTCACTGACTTTATCCGGCTCTTGGGCTGTTAATGCTAATGACTTTACCCCTAATTCATAGCTCATATAGTCTTGCCAGCGCCGTGTCATTTTAGGATCGGCTAAATCGCTCTTATTTAAAATAGTAATACAAGGTTTATCACCTCTCAATTCCGAAAGTACTGGATTTGAACTACTAAATGGAATACGGGCATCAACAATTTCAATCACTAAACTAACGCGCTTGAGTGTCTCTTTCATTTCTTTAAAGGCCTTATGCATATGGCCCGGATACCATTGTATTTTCATAAATTATGAACTGTATTCTAGGTTACGTAATTGTCATTCTTGGTAAAACTACGACGCTTAAAGCAATTTTATTTTCTCTTTACTCAAAGAAATCCTTTGGTCACGATACAGTTGCCCTAAGGCTTTCTTATAGCGCGCCTTACTGACTTCGAAGCGACTGTATATATCATGCGGAGGACTTTTATCTGTCAAGGTAGATTCGCCGCCCTGTGACTGAAGATAACTCACAATTTTTTCAACCAATTCCTCTCGGTCTTCACTTGCTACTTTGGAAAGCGTTAAATCAATTTTCCCATCGTCACGTATCTGCTTAATATAACCCTGTAACTGTTGTCCGATTGTTAACGACTGGAAAACCTCATTTCTAAAAATAACCCCCAGATAAAGTTGGTTTATTACCGCTTTAAAGCCCAATTCAGTTTGCCCTGAAATCAACAAATCTACCGCTTGATTTGCTTGTAATGATTGCGTTTCTTCACGCAAATATTTACCCAGTTTGGTCGTCCCGACTAATCGTTCAGTCCTCTCGTCCTGATAAACATAAACTACATATGATGTGCCTTCTTGCAGAGGCGTTTGCTGCTCGCTAAAGGGGACTAACAAATCCTTAGATAACCCCCAATCTAAAAACGCGCCATAGTGATTAACATCTTTAACTTTTAAAAGCGCAGATTCATTAAGCGTTACCAATGGTTTTTCAGTCGTCGCTATGGGAATATCATCAGAATCTAAATAAAGAAATACGGTAATTGAATCACCGATGTCACAATTCTTGGGTACATAACGCTTAGGTAGCAAAATTTCCCCTAAATTATCAGCGTCAAGATAAACACCGAAATCCGTCCGTTTAGAAATCGCTAAGGTATTGTATGTTCCTATTCGTACTGCCATTTTATTTACTCATCTCATTCAAACTGCTGTCATGATACGCATATTAAAACCTAATACGTAAAATTACTGAACCTTAATAACGCAATTGCTACCTGATCAACGCCTCAGACGAACATCGTAATGATAACTAATAATGCTATGTCTATACCTAAAAACATGTTGGCCATTGCTTTTCAACAAGCTGGAAATGCTGACACACTCGTTACCGACTATTACCCCACCCCGTCGTTAAAACCCGGCCATGTACTTATTAAAGTCGTTGCCGCCGGTGTTAATCGGCCTGACATCATGCAGCGCCAAGGCCGCTACCCTGCCCCGTCAGGCATTACCTCTATTTTCGGTCTCGAGGTTTCAGGAAACGTCATCGCCATTGCACCCGACGTCCAAACGCTCAACGTTGGCGACCCGGTTTGCGCGCTCGTCCAAGGCGGCGGCTATGCCGAATATTGTCTTGCCAATGCGCAGCTATGCCTGCCTATCCCCGCACAGACCTCGCTTATTGACGCGGCCGGCTTACCCGAAACACTTTTTACCGTCTGGAGTAATTTATTTGACCGAGCCAAACTTCAAAAGGGTGAAACCTTACTGATTCATGGCGGTACCAGCGGCATTGGTACGACGGCCATACAATTAGCCCATGCTTTTAATATCTCGGTTATCACGACCACCTCCTCTGCTGAAAAATGTCACTTCTGTGAGTCTCTCGGCGCTGCTACCGCTATTAATTACCAAACACATGACTTTGTGACGGTTATAGAGAAATTAACTAAAGGACGCGGTGTTGACGTCATTCTCGATATCATCGGTGGCGACTATTTTCCAAAAAATATCAAATGCATGGCTCCGGATGCCCGATTAATCCAAATCGCCACTCAACAGCATCCCAAGAGTGAAATAAATCTCATCCCTTTTCTGTTAAAACGATTAACCCTGACAGGCTCTACGTTAAGAGCTCGAGATGACACCTTTAAAACCACTATCGCCCATGCACTGGTCCAAAAGGTCTGGCCATTAATCGCTGCAGGCAAGATTAAGCCAATCATAAGTCATCAGTTTTCACTCAGCAATGCAGCCTCCGCCCACACCTGCATGGAAAAAAACGACCATATCGGAAAAATATTACTCATCCCCTAAAAAAAATAGCGATAGGATGTTTAAATTAGTAAAAAGCACCTTTTTCATCTAACTATTTAGCGTAGAATCAAAAGAATATCTTCATTCAGCATGTGTTTTGACGGTCTGTTAACGTGATGACACCTAACTAAATATATTACAGGGACTGACTTAATTATGACGGTTATTATCTATGGAATATTAGGCGTTGTAGTCGTGCTTATTTGTGTCTTTTGGTCATCAATACGGCTCGTGAAGCAATACCTCACCCCCCCTGAAGGTTCTTTTCTCGCTACTATTGTGTCCTGGATAGAACTTTTCTTGCAAATGATTTTCCGTGTCTTACGAAAGATCATGGTCGGATGATATTCTTCATGTCAATATAAATTCACTTACACCACTAAGAGGAAAGAAAGCCCTTACAAAATTCTGAAAGGCAAACTATGAGTTTACTAGAGATGATTTGGCTTAGTGCTTTAGGTAGTCTGATTATCGTGAATCTTTTAAATATAAAGTGCAACGATCGTATCGAGGCAGCCATGTTATGGACATTAGGAATCTGTTCTATCCTATGGCTCTGGATTGCCATGAATCTTCTAAAAGCAGCCCCCTACATCGTTTATTAAAACATAACTAAATAATGCAAGACAAGACCGATAAAGACTGCAAGCCCATACCAGTTATTATTTAAAAATGCCTTAAAGCAATTTTCCTTATTTCGATAAAAAATAAGCTTCTGTTGATAAACCGACAAACATAAGGCGACAATCAAGCCGATATAATAAACCCCAGTCAAATCCTCCAAATAACCGACCCAGACTAACAGTCCCAGACTAATAATTTGAATGGCCGCAATAATTTCTCGAAACCGGTCACCAAAAAGAATAGCTGTCGATTTAACGCCAATTTTTAAGTCATCATCATAGTCAACCAAAGCGTACATGGTGTCATAAACCAATGCCCACAAAGCAACGGCTAAATACATTAACCAGGCAACCAGCGGTATCGTTTCTGTTTGCGCGGCAAAAGCCATTGGCACAGCCCAGCCAAAGGCAATCCCTAAATACGCCTGTGGTAAATGCGTATAGCGTTTCATAAAAGGGTAACTGGCCGCTAAAAAAACGCCGATAAAAGATAACTTTATCGTCATTGAATTTAAGGTTAACACCAATAAAAAAGCCACTAACGACAACACACAAAATAGAATCAACGCTTCTTTAGGCTTTACTTTCCCAGATGCTATCGGTCGCTGGCGCGTTCTCTCCACATGCGGATCAAACGCCCTATCTGCATAATCATTAATAATACACCCCGCTGCACGCATTAAAACAACACC
Source organism: Methylococcaceae bacterium (assembly GCA_012965425.1). Taxonomy (GTDB): domain Bacteria; phylum Pseudomonadota; class Gammaproteobacteria; order Methylococcales; family Methylomonadaceae; genus OPU3-GD-OMZ. Next base: position 12,378 of record DTSI01000033.1, on the reverse strand, counting down.
CAAGACAAATACTAACAGCACGTGAAGCGATGGCCGCCCCTCTGCCGCAACCCATAAGGCCCAAAGCGTTGGCCATAACAAAATAAAAATACCAATCGGTTTATCAAATCGTCCCAGCAACCAATAATGGTAAAGTCGATCCTGTATTTGTTCTTTATTCATGGAAATCATTAATCAACTCCGGCAAAAAAAACTCATTTACCAACATTTCAGTCTTTTTTATTCTGTAAACCGTTCTGCGTCCCCAAATTGGCTCCGTTATGCCAATACGATCCGCCACGACATTGCCCCATCCTCTAGGGTCTACTTGGCTAAAATCCATTTCCATTCTTTGTAACTTCGGATAAGAAAAAATAACCTCCCCTAATGGGCGATTACCTAAGCGCGACAATATTCTTTGAGCGCCTTTAAGGGTCTTTCTAGGAATCACCGTTCTTGCTAACAATAATGGCTTATCATTTGCTGACAAAATAACTTCACGAATCAAGGCTTGATGCGAACAACTCAAATGTAACAACTCTTGCTCACAACGGAAAGGTCTACGCCACTGCTGAAAGACCAATTGCACCGTAAAGGCGGTACCGTAACGATCACGTAACCGTTGCGTTAATGATCCCGGTTCATACACCCAAGACTGCACCGGCACCGGCATCTGATGCCTGGAACCAATACGATTCATAGACCATTTAGGTGCTTGCTGTAATAAATAACTCTTTTGTAACAATACTATACCTCTGCATAATGTACCAAGGTGCTCAGCCACCGATCGATAATCGGTTGTATCACCTCGGGCGCTTCTTTATTAATCATTTCGGCCATTGCCGGAACTTGGTCAATTAAATCCTGATGCAAACTTAGATCAGCTACTTTGAAAACCATTTCACCGGTTTGACGCGTACCCAAAACATCACCGGCCCCTCGGAGTTCAAGATCTTTTTCAGCGAGCAAAAAACCATCGCTGATTTCCCTTAAAATGGTTAGCCGCTCTCTCGCTATTCTCGATAAAGGCGACTGATACATTAAGAGACAAAAACTTTCATCTTTACCGCGACCCACACGCCCCCTCAGTTGATGTAACTGCGACAACCCTAAACGCTCAGAGTTTTCAATAACCATAAGCCCTGCATTAGGAACATCAACACCCACCTCAATCACTGTTGTCGCCACTAACAAATCAATTTTATGCTGTTTAAAATCAGCCATGACCTGCATTTTTTCAGCTGTTTTCATTCGCCCATGGACTAATCCAATCTGAACGTCTGGCAACACAGTGATTAAGGTCGCCAAGGTTTTCTCAGCGGCCTCGCATTGTAATATGTCTGACTCCTCAATCAAAGTACAAACCCAATACACCTGCTTTCGATGACTAACCCAATCCATAATTCGGGAAATAATTTGTGCTCGTTTCTGTGCGGGTAAAGCACGCGTAACCACAGCCTTTCTACCCGGCGGTAATTCATCGATCACTGATATATCTAAATCCGAATAACGTAACATGGCTAATGTTCTCGGAATAGGTGTTGCTGACATCATTAATTGGTGTGGTTTTAAATCACCGACTTGTCCTTTATTTTTTAAAACCAAACGTTGATGAACACCAAACCGATGCTGTTCATCAATAATAACAAGTCCTAACCGATTAAATTCAACACTGATTTGAAAAAGTGCATGGGTTCCTATTATGATCTGCGAATCGCCGCCCTTAATAGCGGCTAAATTAGCAATGCGGCGCTGCCCTTTAATTTTACTGGATAAAAAATCGACCTGAATATCGAAGGGTTCAAACCAGTGTTTAAAATTACTAAAATGTTGCTCCGCTAATAATTCTGTGGGTGCCATGATTGCAACTTGATAGCCAGAAGAAACGGCCCATAAAGCCGAAAAAGCACTCACAATGGTTTTACCACACCCGACATCACCCTGAATTAACCGCATCATAGGGATCTCCTTCATACAATCGCTGGTGATTTCTTTAATTACCCGTTGTTGTGCATGGGTTAATGAAAATCCTAACGCGCGTGTAAAGACGATACTTATTTCAGTGTGATCTGAAAAGGCGGGTGCTGTCGCTGAACGTGCCTTATTTCTGGCTTGGATTCTAGAAAAATGATGTGCTAATAATTCTTCTGCCGCTAACCGCCTAAATTCTGGAAGTGCTCGCGTTCTCGTAGCGGCTGATGCTACCGCAGGGTTAGGCGCATGCAATGTTTTTAATGACGCCGCTAAAGTCGGTAACTTAAAATTCTTACGAACCGACATCGGCAACCATTCTTTTAACAAGACATTACCATCCTCACAAAAAGGCAAAATTTGTTTCAAAGCCTTCCTCAGTAAAGACTGGGACACTCCTTCTGTCAAAGGATAAATAGGCGTTAAACAAGGCTCTATCAAAATAGCGGGATCACTGGCAACTCGGTATTCTGGGTGCACCATTTCCAAACCATCAAAACCCATACGAACTTCTCCAAAACAACTCAGTTGCTTTCCTGCTATTAATTGCTGCTGCTGTTGTGCTGAAAAATGAAAAAAACGTAAGGTTAGAAAACCGGTCCCATCGCTAATCTTACAGACTAACGTCGAACGTCTTCTCACAATAACATCGGTTACGATAATTAAGCCAACCACTAACACAGAGAGGCCCTCTTCGAGAGCGCCTAACGGATATAATCGGGTTCTATCTTCATAACGAACCGGCAAATGAAACAACAAATCATGACAACTAAATATGCCAATTTTATGAAGTCGTTTTGCAATCTGTGCACCGATTCCAACCAGAGATTCAACCGGTTGGTTAAGACCATCAACCGCATCCATTCACTCAAAACATAAAAAATTAATAATCTGCTAATACCATAATGGCATCAACTTCAATACTGACATCTTTCGGTAGTGCGGCTACACCCACAACAGCCCTGGCTGGAAAAGGTGTTGCAAAGAATACGGCCATGACCTTATTAACCGTCTCAAAATCATCTAAATTTGTTAAAAAGACCGTTAACTTAACAATAGCTGACAAATCTCCACCCGCTGCGTGAGTGATTGCTCTTAAATTACTGAAAACCTGAATAATCTGTTTCTCAATTTCACCGCCAATAAGAGACATAGTTTGCGGGTCTAATGGAATCTGCCCTGAAATAAAAACCATCCCATTAGCTTTAATAGCCTGAGAATACGTTCCTATGGCTAAAGGGGCCTGGTTAGTCGTTATTACTTCTCGTTTCATAGCCTTTATCTCCTGTTCTTAGAAGCGATTACGCTCAAACCTTAACTCGAATAATCTTCAAGACAAGAGATAGTTTCCTCAATTTACGGATAATATTCGCTAAGTGAACCCGGTCCAACACCGTGATCGTTATTAAGTCCACCGAAACGCGTTCATCTTGATCAACAATTCTAACATTCTCTATATTTGAGTCCATTGTAGAAATAGTCGAAGCAACCGTTGCTAATGAGCCTCGTTCATTTAATAACTCAATCCGAATATCTGCAGAAAACTCATTATCCGCAACCTTGTCACTCCACTCAACATTCAACCACTGGTTTTGTTTTTTTCTATCATCACTACTGTTTTTACATTCAAGCCGATGAATGACAATACCTCGCCCTGGATTAAAATAGCCAATAATAGGGTCACCCGGTAGCGGACGACAACATTTGGGTAAAGAAATAACAATCCCTTCGGTCCCTTTAATAATAAGCGGACTATCCGTTTTTTGTTTTGATGACGCCAGTGCTATTTCACCCAAGGCCGCTAAATCAACCAACCGTTGAACAACGACAAAAGGCATACGATCACCCAACCCAATGGCCTCATAAAGCTGATCTAAACTATCCAAAGAAAAATTAGTGACCAGTTGATTTAACTGCTCACTCGACACTGACTTCTTGGTCAATCCTATTGCTTTTAACTCTCGCTTAAACAACCGTTTACCGAGGTTAATCGCCTCGCCTGTTTTAAAATGTTTAAGATAGGTTCGTATTGCAGAACGCGCCTTTGCAGTGACAACATAATTCAACCAGATCGGATTTGGCTTGGCCCAAGAAGATGAAACCACTTCAACTGTCATGCCATTTTCTAATTGTGTTTGTAGGGGCACCAAACGTCTATTAATTCGCGCTGAAACACATTTATTACCTATATCCGTATGAACCGCATAAGCAAAATCGACAATACATGAGCCCCGCGGCATTTTAATAACGCTCCCTCTCGGTGTAAATACAAAAACTTCTTTCGGGAACAAATCAACTTTCAAATTATCAATAAACTCGAACGAATCCCCTGCTGTTTTTTGTAATTCCAATAACTCACGCAACCACTCATTAGCCAATTCTTTGGATTCTGATGCTTTTTTATCCCCCTTTTTATATAACCAATGCGCCGCAATACCGGTTTCAGATAATTGGTGCATCTTAAAAGTACGGATTTGTATCTCGAGCGGAATCCCATAAGGCCCGACCAAAATACTATGGAGTGACTGATAGCCATTGGCCTTCGGTAAGGCAATGTAATCTTTAAACCGACCCGGAATCGGGCGAAACAAACTATGAATTATCCCCAATGTTCGATAACAGGCATCCGCATCCTGACAATAAATTCTAAAGGCATAAACGTCAAAAACATCAGAAAAAGAGATCTTCTTTTTCTGCATTTTTTTATAAATGCTGTAGAGATGTTTTTCGCGGCCATTGACTTCAGCCGCTAAAGAACACTCACTCAATCGATGGGTAATTGATTTCTCAATTGTTTTTAAAATCTGTGTTCTATTACCTCTCGATTTTCTAACTGCTTCAGCAAGAATCCGATTACGCATGGGGTATAATGAGGCGAAACTCAGCATTTCCAACTGATGCCGAATATCATTCATTCCTAACCGATCCGCAAGCGGGACATAAATATCAAGTGTCTCACGGGCAATAAGACGTTGCTTATGACGCTCCATAGCCCCTAAAGTTTTCATATTATGCAAACGATCCGCTAATTTGACCATAATAACGCGCAAATCCTTAGCCATGGCAAGAATCATTTTGCGTACACTTTCAGCTTTGGTCTCTTGCCTACTCTTATTTTCAATCTTCCCTAATTTACTTACGCCGTCTACTAATTCAGCAACTTCTTCATTAAACGCTGCGGCTAATTCGTCCTTTGTCGATGGCGAATCCTCAATGACATCATGCAATATTGCCGCGATAATTCCATTAACATCCATGCGCATTTCAGAAAGCGACAATGCAACTGAAAGCGGGTGACAAATATAGGGCTCACCACTTTTTCTGAATTGCTCTTGATGTGCCTTACGAGCGTATTCAAAAGCCCTTACCACGTCCTCTATCTGACTTTGCTCTAGGTAATGGCGAAGGTTCTCGCATAATTCAGCAACCAGTTTATTTTCTGGCAACTCTGTGTCTACTGCCAAATCAGTCGCTGGAATATTCATCGATACACCTCAAGATGACCCTTATACCGTTGTTTCCTTATCACCTTCAGCGATGCCATAATCAATATTTTTGGCTTCAAAACTGTCAACATTTTCTTCGTTAACCAGTCCTGCTGATATTTCACGAAGAGCGACCACCGTATCTTTATCACGCTCTCTGGGAACTAAAGGATCCGCATTTTCCATAAGTTGACGTGCTCTTTTACTTGAAAGTAACACCAAATCAAATCGGTTACCTACTTTTTCTAAACAATCTTCAACCGTTACTCTAGCCATATTCTCACCTTAAATAATAATTACTCTAAATTCTAAAATATCTACTTAACACTAACGTTTAACTTCTCTTTTCTAACATCTCAACAGCCGGTAATACCTTCCCTTCTAAAAACTCAAGAAAAGCGCCCCCACCGGTAGAAGTATAAGAAACCTGATCGGCAATACCGTACTTATCGATGGCTGCCAGTGTATCCCCTCCGCCCGCAATTGAAAAGGCATCTGCTGCTGCAATTGCATAGGCCATCGTTTCAGTGCCTTTACCAAACTGTTCAATTTCAAAAACGCCGACGGGGCCATTCCAGACAATGGTCCCTGCTGTCTTTAATAACTCAGCATAGTGCGCTGCCGTTTCAGGACCAATATCTAAAATCAAATCATCGGCTTCAACATCAGCTACTTTACGAACAAAAGCTTCTGCATCTTCTGAAAATTCCTTAGCACAAACCACATCGACAGGAACCGGTATTTCAACGCCTTTTTCTTTCGCTTGCGCCATTAATTTCTTTGCTTCTGGAATAAGGTCCTCTTCATACAACGATTTCCCAACAGCAAAACCAGCCGCTGCAATAAAAGTATTGGCGATCCCACCCCCAACAATTAATTGATCCACTTTCTCCGATAATGACTCAAGCACCGTTAATTTAGAAGAAACCTTTGATCCACCCACGATTGCAATGAAGGGATTAGCGGGGTTCTCTAATGCGGTTCCCAACGCCTCTAATTCATTCGCTAATAAAGGACCAGAACAAGCCAGTGGTGCAAACTCAGCAACACGATGCGTCGATGCCTGTGCGCGATGAGCCGTTCCAAAAGCATCCATGACGAAAACATCACATAAAGCAGCCATTTTCTGACCTAAGTCAATGGCATTACCTTTCTCACCAACGTTAAACCTTACATTCTCACAGATAACCACTTCCCCCGGCTCGACGTCCACACCGTCTAACCAGTCCTTCCTTAATCGTACCGGTCGACCCAATAACGTTGACATATGCGTAGCAACAGGCGCTAATGAGAATCGTTCATCATATTCGCCTTCTACCGGACGTCCCAGATGCGATAAAAGAATGACAGCAGCACCCGCTTCCAATGCAGTTTCAATCGTAGGTAAACTTGCGCGTATACGGATATCGCTGGTAACCATGCCGTCCTTAATAGGTACATTTAAATCTTGTCTTATTAAGACCCGTTTACCCGATAAATCTAAATCGATCATTCTTTTAATTGACATTACTTTCCTCAAAATATAATTAAAACTACTTATTTCTCTACTAATAAAATACTTAACTGTTTTGATTGCCTCTCATAAAAAAGATTCCACCAATCGCGACCAAAAACCAGGGCCATACTGATGCATCATCACCGTTTACCAACAAAGCATAATCGGCAAGACCTATCATTGTCGCAACCAAAATGAAGGTTGCCCCCATAACCGATGAAACAATTCGACGCTGACTATCTATCAAATGATTACGAATACTCGCTAAATCTTTAGCTGTCAAATTAACATGTAATTTTCCTTTTCCCGCATCATCTAAAACCCGAAAAGCCATAGCAGGAATTTCAGGTAACTGCTCAGCCATCAAGGGTATGTTATCAACCACCTTCTTTAATTTTGCTTTTGGACTTAAGCGTTCCTTAAACCAATCTTCTAAAAAGGGTTTTGCTGTTTGCCATAAATCCAGTTCTGGGTATAACTCTCGCCCTAAACCCTCAATATTTAATAATGTCTTTTGCAACAAGACCAATTGCGGCTGCACTTGCATATCAAACCGACGCGCCGTCTCAAACAACCGCAAAAGAAACAATCCAAATGATATTTCTTTAAGTGGTTTCTCAAAAATAGGCTCACAAACCGTTCGAATGGCTGACTCAAACTCCTCTATCCGTGTTGTACTCGGAACCCAACCCGAAGCCACATGCATTTCAGCAACACGGTAATAATCTCGATTAAAAAAAGCTAAAAAGTTTTCAGCCAAATAACGTTGATCAGATATGCTCAACGTCCCCACAATACCAAAATCTATAGCGGTATATTTAGCCGGTGGCGAGACAAAAATATTACCCGGGTGCATGTCTGCATGAAAAAAGTTATCTCTGAAAACCTGTGTAAAAAATATTTCAACGCCCCGTTCAGCCAACTCTTTAAAATCAACTCCGGCCTCTTCCATGCGCTCTATCTCACCGATGGGAATGCCATAAACACGCTCCATCACTAATACTTTAGTTCGCGTATAGGGCCAATAGATTTTGGGAATATATAAAATCTCCGATTTCTCGAAATTACGACGTAATTTCGCCCCATTCCCAGCTTCTCTGATTAAATCCAACTCATCCAGTATGGTTTTTTCAAACTCAGCAACCACTTCTACCGGTCGCAACCGTTTTGCTTCAGGCCAAAACTTCTCGGCTAATTGAGCGATCTCATAAAGCAAACCAATATCTATCCGTATGCGCTGCTCGATATCCGGTCTTAGAACTTTAACGACAACATCTTCACCCGTTTTTAATTTCGCTGCATGTACCTGAGCGACCGATGCTGAAGCCAATACTTCATTATCAAATTCTGAAAAAACATCGTCAATGGCGGATCCCAATTGGGCTTCAATTATTTGCCGTGCCTCAGTCACTGAAAAAGGCGGAACTTTATCTTGTAATTTAACTAATTCGTTTGCGATATCCTCTGGAAGCAAATCTTTTCGCGTCGACAACGCCTGCCCAAATTTAACAAAAATAGGGCCTAAATCTTCTAACGCCAAACGAATCCTTAGTCCCACCGGCTTCTGTCGCCGCGCCGACCAAACACTCGAACTAAATTGTACTAAATACCGTAGCGGACGAAACAAGTGTGTTTTTTCAACCACTTCATCCAATCCATGGGAAATTAAAACCCAATTAATATGTAACAAGCGAGCCAACAGCTTGGGATTTATCACGTAATGTCCTTAACTATTAATCATTACCAATATCAGTTATTTTGATTGCCAAAAAACTGATGCCTATTTTTCTTTGAATTTACTTTGTAACCTTTTAACGCGTAAAACCATCCGATCCAAATCAGATCGCAAATCATCGACTTGTTTAAAGAACACATCAACTTCAGGTCCAGAAGGCGTATCCTGAGTCTCATCTTGCAAAAATTCAGTCACATTTAATTGCAATGTTTTCAATGTCTCTCGTTTGTAGTGATAACTCCGTCGAACAACGTTCCCCAACTGATGCGCTGCGACATCGCCTGTATAGTGTGATAACCGCTCTTCAAAATCAGGGTCTAATTGTTTAAATAACCGTTGAAAATCACGACCAACGGCCATATCGCCAGAAATTTTCACATCCCCTGTAAAAATAGACCGCATGGCATGCGTGTTTAACGCCATTAATGCCATGGCTGAGACCGACCCTTCAATATGCGTATCCACGACCCCATGAAAATCACCTACCAGTTGAATACTCTGTTCTGTCGGGCAGAAAAAGACCGTCTGATTAATTGGTTGAAAATGGACCGCAATGACTTTTCCTGACAATGGAGCCAATAACACCCCAATATCTACATCTAAAGACAAGAGTTGTGCTAATAACCGCTCTAAAACACCCGTGAGTAACGCCTTAATCATAATAAAACATGGTTAAAATTTATAACCACGGTGAACCGCTACCACACCTTGCGTCATATTGTAATAATCACAACGTTCCAACCCCGCCTCTTCCATAAGCGTTTTAAGTTCATCTTGTTTAGGATGCATACGAATAGACTCGGCTAAATAACGATAACTATCCGCATCATTTGCCACCACTTGCCCCATTGCTGGCAATAGATTAAACGAGTAAAAATCATACATTTTCCCCACTACATCATTGGTAGGATGAGAGAACTCTAAAACAATCACACAGCCACCCGGCTTTAAAACCCTATGCATTGATTGCAAAGCGGCTGCCTTGTCAGTTACATTCCTTAAACCAAAGGCAATACAGACACAGTCAAACGTATTATCATCAAAAGGGAGTTTTTCCGCATTGATTTGAGCATATTGAATATTTTCAACCAACCCACGATCAATCATTCGGTCTCGTCCCGTGGCTAACATTGCCCTATTAATATCAGATAAAACCACACGGCCTGAGCGTCCAACCCGTTTAGAAAATAGCGTAGTTAGGTCACCGGTACCCCCGGCTAAATCAAGTACCTGCTGCCCTTCTCTCACATTACTCAATTGCACAGCGACACGTTTCCATACTCGGTGAATTCCAAAGGACATTAAATCATTCATCACATCATATTTATCAGCAACAGAATCAAATACATCTTTAACTAAACTGACTTTGTCTTCTGTATTTACCTGCTTAAAACCAAAATGCGTTGTTTTTTCATCACTCATCAAATTCATTTCCTTTTTATTTATCTCTTGCCCATTTACTGTACCAACGTTAATAGCTTGATTAACTCACCTTAATTAAGTTGACTCGGTTAATCAGCGTTACAAAATATAACGGCTTAGATCTTCATCCTCAGCGAATGCCGTCAAATGTTGTTCGACATAATTTGCATCAATCGTTAAGCTACTTTCTACTAAGTCAGGCGCTTCAAAGGAAATTGTTTCCAACAACCGCTCCAAAACAGTGTGCAACCGACGCGCACCTATATTTTCCGTAGTCTCATTAACATGCCAACTCATCTCTGCAATACGTTGTATTCCATCTTCAGAAAATTCTAGCGCCACCCCTTCTGTCGCCAATAATGCCTTGTATTGATCCGTCAATGAAGCGTCAGGTTCCGTTAGAATCCGAACAAAATCCTCGACCGATAACGGTTCTAGTTCAACACGGATAGGGAAACGACCTTGTAACTCAGGAATCAAATCAGACGGCTTAGTCAGATGAAAAGCACCCGAGGCGATAAACAGAATATGGTCAGTTTTAATCATTCCATATTTAGTATTGACCGTACTGCCTTCAACTATTGGAAGTAAATCTCGTTGCACGCCTTCTCTCGAAACATCACCCCCACTCGTTTCAGAACGTTTGCAAACCTTATCGATTTCATCAATAAAAACTATTCCGTTTTGCTCTGCTAATCGAACAGCCGTCCTCTTCAGCTCTTCTTCATTAATCATTTTATTTGCTTCTTCATCCTTTAACAGTTGCATGGCATCTTTAATACGCAATTTCCGTGACTGGGTTTTACCCGCATGCATATTCTGGAACATCCCTTGTAACTGATTGGTCATTTCTTCCATGCCCGGAGGAGCCATAATTTCCACACCTAAATGCTTTTCCTGAAGATCCACTTCAATATTTTTTTCATCAAAGTCACCCTCCCTTAACTTCTTACGCATCTTTTGTCGCGTCGCGGTTTCTGAAGCCGATAGGTTCGTGTTATCCGCTGCGGGTAATAAAATATCCAATACTCGGTCCTCAGCGGCATCAAGCGCCCTATTTTGAACCTTCTTAACCTCCGCCTCACGGTTCATCTTAACCGCCATATCGACCAAGTCACGAATGATGGATTCAACATCTCGCCCCACATAACCAACCTCAGTAAACTTAGTTGCTTCAACTTTGATAAAAGGCGCATTAGCTAACCGCGCTAAACGACGGGCAATTTCAGTTTTCCCTACGCCAGTCGGCCCAATCATTAAAATATTTTTAGGGGTTATTTCATCACGCAATGCTAAATCTACTAACAATCGCCGCCAACGATTACGAAGTGCTATTGCAACAGCCCGTTTAGCATTAGCTTGGCCGACAATATGTTTATCAAGTTCATGTACAATTTCTTTCGGTGTCATCTGTGTCATGGCAAATTAATTACTCTTGTTCCGTTGAAAGTTCTTCAATGCGTAAATTATGATTGGTATAAATACAAATATCACCCGCGATTGTTAAGGATTTTTCCACAATCTCTCGCGCACTTAATTCTGTATTTTCCAACAGTGCCCGCGCCGCTGATTGCGCGTAAGGTCCGCCAGAGCCAATAGCGATTAGGTTATGCTCCGGCTCAATGACATCCCCTGTTCCCGAAATTATCAATGAAACCTTCGAATCAGCAATTGCCAATAGTGCTTCTAAACGTCGCAGAGCTCTATCCGTTCGCCAGTCTTTAGCCATTTCAACAGCCGCACGCGTCAAATTTCCCCGGTGCTTCTCCAGTTTACCTTCAAAATGCTCAAACAACGTAAAAGCATCGGCAGTAGCCCCAGCAAATCCAGCAATCACCTGGTCATGATACAAACGCCTCACTTTTCGCGCATTTCCCTTCATAACCGTATTACCTAAAGTTACCTGCCCATCACCGCCAATAACAACTCGATCACCGCGACGCACGGATACAATCGTTGTTCCTTTAAAATCCACCATAACTGTTAAATTTACCTAAAGTAAAAAGGACTGATTTTACATGAATTTCAACGTTGAAGCTTGCCTTGATTACAGTTAGCTAAACACTCACAAAAAAACGATCATTATCAACCGCTAAATTCATTCATAATGACAACCACTTAGGCTCACAAAAAATAAATAGATTCCTTCCCGGATAAATTAGCCTTGACTAAAACTGAAAAGGATTGTTTAATACGCCCCCATCAGCTTTGTGCCCAGGTAGCTCAGTCGGTAGAGCAGAGGACTGAAAATCCTCGTGTCGGCAGTTCGATTCTGTCCCTGGGCACCATTT
>DTSI01000032.1 GCA_012965425.1 Methylococcaceae bacterium | reverse complement strand
TGCTTGGGCTGGGATGCCCAAAACAAGCTTTCGCAAAAATAGTGGCGCGCTTGTCTGTTCTCAAGTAATTAGCGCTATCAATTTAAAATAAAGATCTACATTTTTTAACTCTAGCGTCGATTAACCTGCTGAGTAGAGATAATTTCATCCGCGATGGTGCTTAGGTATTAATTTTTCTAAAGCGATATCAGGAGGAGAAATGAATGCGCGATCCCGAAATAATTTTCAACTCAAAAACTAAAAAAACACCCTAAGAGGGAGGTGTAATGATATGCATCCTTCATTGGAGAAACTAATAAATTTTGGAGATAATTATGTTTAATTCTCAGCAAGCGTTAAAACAATATAGCGCTGTAGATCAAACTGTCCAAGCAAAACACACGACACCGCATCAACTCACTGCAATGTTGCTTTCAGGGGTCTTACGTTCCTTGGAAACTGCCGAAACCGCCATGAAACAAAAGAAGTTTCAACTAAAAGGTGAACAATTGAATCAAGCTATTAATATTATTGAGGAGCTTGACGATTCGCTCGATTTGGAAAATGGCGGCGAACTAGCGCAAAACCTAAGAAGTCTATATCCATACATGGTCCAGGTACTTTATAAAAGTAGCTTTAATAATGACGTATCCTTGGTTCGAGAGGTCTCTGATTTACTTCAGGAAATAAACTCAGCCTGGGAAAGCATCCCCCTTCAATACAGAAACAATACGTCCATAATAAAATAAAATTAGTGGCACTAAACATATGCATATCTATATGCACTCCGAACAAAGCCTCACAAGGAGTGCATAAAATGTATCACTATATAAACAAACTACCCTGATGACTCTAACCGTCTACTACTGGGACTTTGTTATGGACATGCTTTACCATCAAGTTAATAAGTAATACTTTTCTTAATTAAAATCACCACATCATCCTTTTTCCTGTTAAAAAAATATAAACCCAGTTCTTTATGCGATCGCCTCAACAGTCACTACATAGCGTAACGGATCCGGTTAACATATAGAGAATATGTTGGTGAGACTTTAATGGTTCCAGAAAGGCAAACTCTTCCCCTTCAATATAACGCTCTGCATGAACTAACCATGTATGAAAACTGATAACACGCCCTTACTTATGAGCCTAAATCCTTTCTAATCCAAGCCCGCATGACATTAGCAACACGGCGTGAATCATCATGAACCAGCATTCTAATTAGCGTAACTTTATCATCATATGAATTAGCGGTATCTAACATATCAGCTGAAATAGCCGATTTTTTAGGTTTCAGTCGTGCTTTCATTTCTTCAAGGGTTTCACCTTCTTGTAAAACATTAGGGTCATCGGGTTCTTCACCGTTAAGGGCGCCCGCGAGTAGGTTTTCTTGTTCATGATTCAGTGCATACTGACCTTCAAACGCTTTCTTAGCCGCGTCGGGATGAATCAAATTGGTAACAATCGGTTTGAAAACCGTTAAAATAAGTAAGATAAAAATAGCGGCAATCACCAATTGACGACCTATCCCTTGGAGTCCAACATCTCGCCACCAAGCGAGTTCTTCGGCAACTAATTGTGGTGTAAATGAAGCTTCCATGACAGTGACGGTATCGCCTCGGGTTGCATCAAACCCAATCACACCTTTTACTAAGGCTTCAATTTCCGCCAGTGATTTATGGCTATTGTTATTAATCACCGGGGCGGCGGCCTCAGCCCCCCCCTCTTCACCTGTTGCAGCGGCTTCTTCTGTACCGGCTTCAGCCGGCGCGGGTAGGGGGTTAATTTTATAATCAATCACCACGGCCACAGCGAGACGGGTAACCACACCGGCTATTTTCTTTTCATGGCGAATGGTCTTATCGACCTCATAATTTCGGGTGCTAGAGCCAGTGCTTGAACCTGAAGATTCATTACCAACACCCCCTGCCGGGGTTAATGGATTATTAGAAAGAAAGCCTGGTACCCCAGATGCACCCGGGCTAGAACTACTCTGCCCTGACATTTGCTCGCTTCGTAGGGAAATGGTTTTAGGGTTGAATAACTGGCTGGTACTTTCGATCAGCGTATAGTCGACTTCGGCATTGACTTCGGCATGAATATTCTCTTTCCCTAAGAAAGTCGATAAAATAGAGAGCACTCGTGTACGGTACATAACTTCAATTTTATTACGATATTGTAATTTATCGTTGGAAAGATTAAATTCACTTGATGTCGATTTTGAATGTAATAATTTACCATGTGAATCCACCACTGAAATCGATTCTGCCTCCATAAAGGGAATACTCGAGGCTACCATATGGATAATTGCTTCAACTTGCCCCGTGGTGATCGTTCGTCCTTGATGTTGAAAAACAACCACCGAGGCTTTCGAAGCCTCGCGATTTCGGATAAACACCGATTGTTTCGGAATGGCCAAATGCACTCTAGCGCGACGAATAGAATCAATTGTTGCAATCGATATAGCTAATTCCTCTTCCATAGCCAGTTTATAGCGCATTTTCTCCATAAATTGGCTGGTTCCCATCGATTGATTTTTACGAATCAAATCAAAACCACCAATCGATGATTCCGGCAACCCTTGAGAGGCCAATAATAATTTAGCCTTATGATACTCATCTGGTGATACAGTTACATTGCCTGAAACAGGGTCCAATTTAACAGGAATATCCGCCATAATTAAAGCGTTATAAATAGCTGCTTGATCTTTCTGACTAATACCCTCAAACAGCGGTCTGAATGTAGCGCCATTAAAAAACAAATAGACCAAAAGTGAAACCAGTGACACGATAATGACGACCACGATCGGGATGGATCTCTGAATAGCCGGCTGTTGAAAAAAACCACCAGCAACAGTTTCTCTCCTCGACTCCTTCAACCCGACATTAGCATCAAGAGCAGCATTACTGCTTTGGGTTTTTGTGGATTGCTCTACCATAAGACGTGTTAATTAAAAAAAGCTTAAACCAATATATTTTTAATATCATGATTATCCAGAAGTACCTTTGACAAAAGATACAGTGCAAATTGATACTTGGCTAAAAGCCAAAAAGATAATCTAAGATCAAATAAAACCGTTTCATAAATCCATTTAAAACCCTCTCCTGATATTTTTACGGTGCGTCTTTTCAATTAATGGACGCCAGCTACCGTTACAGCACTGGACTAACCAATCTCATATAGTTCGTTGTAAATGTTACAAGCATTAAAACAACAGGTTAATTTCGTGAAATTCTGAGGACTGTTGTAATAGATAAAAAAACTGATGAAAACTGATGAAAATTGCTGGAGGCTATTTCATCGTCCGCTTCATTATAGCATGTTACCGATGTTTACCGGACTCGTTATCATACCGTCCATTACCTTTACCCCGTCAACACGGTGTGGACTAAATCGAAAAAGCATACCTGCTATCAGGAAATATACAATGAGTTAACTTTAAAAAAGGTAACCAGCCGTAAGGGGGAGTACAGACAAAACATTCGCAAGAATATCGACTGGTTACCAAAACTTAAAAAATTCTAATTTAACTATTCAGAAACTTAGAAGATTTATGAACTGTTGAATAAATATTACGGAAAAAAACCACCCCTGAAAATGTGTCATATTGACGCGCGACAACATGTCACAAAGTCCATTTTTTAGGTCATATCACCTAAAAAATTATCACGAAATGCGGCAAATAACAGATTAATAAAAACACCTTCAAGAATCTATTGACCAGACATGATCGGCGAGATAATCTGAATCTCCTTCTAGTGTGAGGCTTGTTTTGGCCATCCCAGCCCAAGCAAGCGGCAAAAATCACGTGGCAATTAATGCCTACGGCGCCCCGGTTCGTCCTTAGGTGGAAAACCTGTGACGCAGATCTATTGAAATCAGGGGTGCATCGGAACAAGAGGCGATTACCTTTACTTGGGCATCTTCGAGTGAAGAGGTTATAGATTCAAAGTCAGCATTGATTGAACAGAGATAAAGTTTGGTGAGCAGATTTGGGTCATGCTCAGGACTTAAAACTTTGAGAGAATCCCCCTGCTGAGGTCGTCCGTCGTTACAGCAGGGGGATTTTTGAAGAAACACGATAAAACTTTTAGTGTTGAGGGGTCAGCGGTAGTACTGATGAGCTTTCGCCAAAATAGTGGCGCTTGTATGTAAATGAATTCATACGCCAACACGTCATCTCACCGAACCAAAAGAAACAACTATTTACCCTATCATCTCTCTTTACCCTTCGATTGCAAAAAAACGTCCCATTAATCCGAAATTTTAACTCATCCTGCAATATTCTAGATTCACCAGTCGAGAGGTGCCCACTATTATCACGAATATGATATTCGTCTTGGGTTACTCTATGATTTATATCCGATATTTTAGCCTCTATCACCGATATTCTTGCATTAAAGTCACTATGCATTAACTAATGCACGTATTTCATTATTCTGGCTCTCAAGATAGAACCCACCAGAAACGATAACCAGCATAAGCACTAAAATAACAATATCTTTCATACCCAATATCTCCTATAACAACATGGCGACCCAGCAAATAACGTTAATTAATCAACAACTCTGCCGTACTCTCCCTGAATATGCCTAGCATTGTTTCCCTCTATCTTATTAATGGC
>DTSI01000031.1 GCA_012965425.1 Methylococcaceae bacterium | reverse complement strand
ATCAGTAACATTAAAAACATGCCAATCAGAAATATGACCATGTCTATGTTTTGCTTCTCCAGGATTTCTTAACCATAATTGAACTGCAGCTCTTAAAGTATCATTATCAAACTGGAACCTGTCATCCACTAGAACGATCTGTAGAGTATATTCTCTACCATCATTGTTAAGTCCATAACTTGCAATGGTAGCATCATCAAGATTTAATATTTCACGTTGTCCCATTTCTGGATTTAGATTTTGATAATGTAATCGCATATGCGCGATTTGATGATCAGGGTTTGCTGCATGTATTGCTATCTTTATATCTCCTATTGTAGTTGTATTTGGGTCTAGATCTTGTAGGTAAGTAGCCTCCTCACCTGAGATTGCGTTAACTACTGATACATTTACAACTACTTGTTCTTCTTCTGCAGCTATGGCTACTGCTTCTGCAGGTCTTTCTGCACCTCCTATTAATTTATTTTTGTTAAATCGTAACTTTTTATGTATTTTTAAATCTTTTTTACGCTATCAATAATCTAAGGGGGGGGAGTATGGATATTATTACCACAGGCGCAGGAATTGAAATGCTAATGCGCTGGGGTCATTTCGTAGCCGGTATCGTATGGATTGGCTTACTTTATTATTTCAATTTTGTTCAAACAGAATATTTTAAAGAAGCGGAAACATCTGCTAAGTCAGATGCTGTAAAAAAATTAGTCCCTCGGGCATTATGGTGGTTTCGCTGGGGTGCGATGGCGACTGTTATTACCGGCGTAGCTATTATTTTACTGAGAGGATTCAATATGTCTATGGACATTTATATTGGCGCCCTCTTAGGCATCATTATGTTCCTAAATGTCTGGCTAATTATTTGGCCTAATCAGCAAATTGTTATCGCCGCTGCAGAATCAGGGTCTAAAGCTAAAAAGACGGCTACAGAGGCCGCAGAAGCATTGGCAAAAGCAGGCCTAGCATCAAGAACCAACACATTATTCTCAATACCTATGCTCTTCTTAATGGGGGCATCATCTCATTATCCACACGGCTTCAGCGCTTTCGCTCTACTGTTGTGCATCATGGTTATTATACCGATCGCAATCAATGGCGCATACCCAGCCCTTAAAGAGGTACCGGCTATTAAAAAGGCTGAACTGCCTGACTTCGGCTTTTTGGGACCCATGGCCTCAGTTAAAGGCGTCCTGCATTGTGGATTAGGCTTAACACTTGTAATACTTCTGATCCTAGAAACACTCTAGCCTTCCTTTAACAACCTCTCAATAACAACCTAACGCTCGGGTGGTTATTGAGAGGTTCTAACCCGTAAAGACAATCCAGTAAGCTTAGCCATTAGCACAATCACAGCGTACCTATGGCGAAACAAACAACTCTTAATCTAAGTCTACAGGCGAGGGCGCATCGGCTAACTCACCGACCCTATTCATCTCCCGCTCCTGATTATTTTTTTCCAAGATAGCCAACCCTTCTGTTGCTGATTTTTTTAATTCAACTTCGAGCAGATCTAACGTTCTATCTACTTCACTGTCATCATCAGCATCTTCAACAAACTCCGCTCTCTCTGTAGAAAACACCAACTCCTGCACCTCTTCAACCGATGCGTTTAATTCCCTTTCAAGCGCATCAAGTTCCAGATCATCACTCTCATCGGCAAAGATCTCATCCTCTAATTCATCAAAACTAGCCTGCGCTGCCCCTTTACCATCAGTTATCAAGTGTTGCCGCCACTGCATATAGGCTTCGCGCGTAAACGTATAAGGATCTAAAGCTGATTTATCAATAAAATCTAGCGACTCCTCTGCCTCTGAACGCGCATTGACCGCTGACAGAACTTGCACCAATGGCAATGCTGTAGCATAGCTAATCGGATTGGATAATACATCCACTGTCGCTCCAGGTACGCCCTGAAAAAGTGTTGACGGACCCAAAAAAGGTAACACTAAATACGGGCCTGCAGGAACACCCCAAACGCCAAGCGTTTGCCCAAAATCTTCTTCATTTTGCTGTAAACCCACATATTTCGCAACATCGAACAAACCAAAAACACCTAATGTAGAATTAATAGCAAATCGACCCGTATCTTTAGTGCCTTGTTGAATCTTTCCTTGCAAAAGGTCATTGATCACCACCTGAACATTATTCAGATTAGTAAAAAAATTACCTACCCCTTGCTGTAAGAAATCTGGCGTAACCGTATCGTAAACCGTAACTATCGGCTGAGAGATGTAATCATCAATACCCTGATTAAATGTATAGACTCCTCTATTAAAATCCTCATAGGGGTCTTCAACCGCAACCTTTTTTTCAGTCGTCGCACAACCCACCACAAAGAAACAGAATAAAACAACAAAAGCGTGGCTAATCACCCTCCATTGCCGCCCATTCAAGCCAAACATCAGCTAAGACTCTTTCGAAAATGAGACTATTTTTTGCTCCATCAACCCAATAAGCGCATCAAATCCTTTGCGCGATAAAACATCGGTATATTCAGACCGCTTTAAAGCTAAATCACTGACGCCATTAGCAATAATATTTATTATCCGCCATGAATCACCATTTTTCTTCATCATATAGTCAAACTTAACATCCTCATCGCCGGGAATTTCAAATAAGGTATGAACAATAACCCCCCCGCGCCGCGTTTCTTCTTCGGAAACATAACTGAACGTTTCACCTGAAAATTCATTAAAAAATTTAGCGTACGATGAAAAAATCAACTGACTAAACCGATCAACCAATAATTTTTTCTGCGCTTTAGTCAACTTACGCCATTGTTTTCCGACGACTATTCTAGCAATTTTGGCGAGGTGATGGCTCTCTCTGACTGCAACTTCAACTTTACTGTATCGCCCATCGAAACCCAGTGCAGAACCACCGCTCATAGCATCAATCAATCGAAGTTGAAAAGTACTTACCACGTCCTTAGCGGTCATATCTTCAGTCGCATTTACCGCACACACAAAACAACTTAAAACTAAAAAAAACAGATACTTATATCGAAAAAACACCCACCCAACACTCATAGCAACACTCTTTAATTAAACCACCGTCTCACCCAAAAATTCTAATCAAGATCCACTCTGACTGGAATATCTGCTAACTTATTTGTCTCACGTACAGGTGCTGGCTCTGCCACCATATCGCCCTCCACCTTAGGTCCTTTCAATGCAACCATTAAGCCTTTAAGAGGGTTACTCAACATATCTTCAACCGCTGTGGCTTCATAGCCGCAATGCGCCATACAACTATTACACTTTTCATTCTTAGAGGTTCCATAATTTTCCCATTCTGTTGTTTCCAACAGTTCAGTAAAACTATCCGCATAGCCTTCATCAGACAAAAGATAACAAGGTTTTTGCCAACCAAAAACATTCCTTGTTGGATTGCCCCATGGCGTACAGTCATAACTTTGATTACCCGCTAGAAAATCAAGATATAAAGAAGAGTGATTCAAACGCCATTTACGTTTTTTACCAATTTTAAAAATACCTCTGAACAAATCTTTAATCTCTTTGCCCTTAATAAACACATCCTGCTGCGGTGCGTGTTCATAACTAAATCCCGGTGAAATCGTCACACCCTCAATACCCAAGGTCATAGCATAATCCAAGAAATCAGCCACTTCCTGCGAATTCTCACCCTGAAACAAAGTACAGTTAACATTCACTCTAAAACCACGCTCTATAGCCAGCTTTATTGCTTCGACCGCTAAATCAAAAACGCCCTTCTGACAGACTGATTCATCATGCCGCTCACGGTTACCATCAAGATGAATAGAAAATGTTAAATATGGTGATGGCGTATAATCTTTAATTTTCTTCTTCAGTAAAAGCGCATTCGTGCACAAGTAAACAAATTTCTTTTTAGCGACAATACCTTCAACAATCGCCGGCATTTCCTTATGAATCAGCGGTTCCCCACCTGGAATAGAAACAATAGGTGCACCACACTCATCAACCGCTTCTAAACACTCTGCTACCGAAAGCCGCTTATTTAAAATATCATCGGGATAATCAATTTTCCCACAACCGGCACAAGCCAAATTACACCTGAATAATGGCTCTAACATTAAAACTAACGGGTATTTCTTAACCCCTTTCAGCTTTTGCTTTATAAGGTACGTGCCCACACTCAATTGCTGCCTTAATGGAACTCCCATCAGTATTCTCTCCAAATCAAACTATTACGTTAAAAATCATTTAAAAATCAACATTCATTACACCAAATAACCGTTGTTTTATAACAACAAAGTGAATTGAGCTTCGTTACTAATTCCTCATTTGATTGCGCATGAATAATCACCAAACCGGCTTAAATTCACGCTATATATATGAATACCTAAAGATTTAACCGAAGAATACCTTATTTTAGGCCCGAACACCAGTAATTTAACCATTGACCGGGACCCCTAAAAACCACCTCAGGAAAACAAAGCATTGCCAATAATACAACAAACCAATACCGGTTAAATTAACACGAAGCACCCATAATAGACCCTTACCAGCAATAAAATAGCGTAAAACTGGGCATTACGGGTTAATTTAACAAGTTTTCCCATCGCAACACACAAGACTACAAATATTTTTTCAAGTTACTTTCTACAAAACAACAC
>DTSI01000030.1:12566-15842 GCA_012965425.1 Methylococcaceae bacterium | reverse complement strand
GTAATTCCAGACCCCCTCTGGCGCTACGCACGACGGGTGCCCAGAATTACCTACGCCTATCGCGGACTACCAGCCCTCACTTTGCTTTTCATGGCTGGCAGCGATGGCCTTTTGCGGTGAGGTTATTGTTCTCCTCCCCCACAGGGTATCTCTCATAGTAATAAAAAAAGAAAAAATGTCAAAAGTTGGTGTGAAAACAAAACGATAAAAATCAAGGTTGGAGTAATGATTATTTAGTCTAAATCATTGGCAGAATTTAAGTCCGATTACCCTGAAAATGAGTTTCAAAGAAAGTATAAAATGTTAATTCAGAATGTGGGTTGAGGTTGTAAATTTTATTTTCATTGGTCATATGATTAAGTATGGGTATCATTGACTAATTATTTATATGATATTATCATTGACCTTAAATAACCATTTTAAGGTGTCGATGATGGATCAAGCTCTAGAAAACATTAATAATGAAATTGCTGAATTAGTTTCCAATGCCAGTATTTCTCAACAGTCCATTGCACACTTTAATCAACAAGAAACTGATGCATTGGTCACTGCAATCGCCTGGTCAGTTGTACGACAAGATCATGCCGAAGAATTAGCTCAATTGGCTGTTGATGAAGGTGGCTTCGGTAATTATGCCGACAAAGTCACTAAAATTCGAAACCGAATCATAGGCACACTTACAGAATGTTTAAATGTTAAAACCGTTGGTATTATAGAAGAAGATAGTGATCGTGGTTTGCTAAAGATCGCCAAACCGGTAGGGGTTGTGGCAGCTTTGATTCCTACTACGGGACCAGATGCGACACCGCCGTTAAAAACAATTTTAGCGATAAAAGGTCGCAATGCTATTATTATTGCCGCTCATCCGCGTACTCAGAAAACCACGGAATTAGCAGTCCAATATATGCGCAATGCTTGTGAACAATTTGGTGTATCAAGTAACCTTATTCAAATTATTCAATCACCATCATTGAAAAAAACTTCTGAACTCATGCGCCAGGCAGATCTTATTATCGCGACTGGCGGTGAAGGCATGGTAAAAGCTGCATACAGTTCTGGCACTCCAGCTTACGGAGTGGGCGTAGGTAATTCGGTTCATGTTATTGACGAAACTGCAGATCTGAACGATGCAGCAATTGCTATAGCTACTGCGAAAAAATTTGATTATGCGACTAGTTGTTTAGCTGATAATGCTGTAGTCATTGAATCTGGTTCTTATCGAACAATGATTGAAATGCTCATTAATAAGGGTGGTCATTTATGTGATTCAGCTGAGAAACAACGTCTACAGGAAGTCATGTGGCCGAATCCTAACTCAAAAATCCCCTCCCTAGATGTAATAGCTAAATCTGCACAACATATTGCTGGTCTTGCTGGAATTGATGTTGCCCCGGAATGCAGCTTTTTGATGGTTGAAGAGCAAGGGACTGGGGCAGACCACCCTTTTTCAGGTGAAAAACTTTCGGTAGTATTAGCAGTTTATCAATATCAGGGGGCTATTGATAACGCCATAGATATTGTTAATAAGATTATCGATTACCAAGGCCATGGTCATACCTGTGGAATTCATAGCCAAAATGATCAACATGTCATGGCTTTGGCTAATAATACTAAAACAGGACGGGTGATGGTTAACCAAAACCTGAACGAAGGTGCAGGTAGCCCAAGAAATGGCTTGCCATATACTTTAAGTCTCAGCTGTGGCAGCTGGGGGGGCAATATCACTACTGAAAATATCAATGCACGCCATTTCATCAATATTACCTGGGTTTCGCGCCCATTAGTGCACAGAAGATTTGATATAGAAGCATTGTTCGAAAAACATTGGCAACGCTTTGGTCAGTAATCCTGACATCTACTTAATGGACGACTGATATTGCTTTGCGATATCTGCTAGAATAAGAAAATTCCCTACACATACGGGTGACTCAATAACATTAAACTATTTCTAGCCACTCATTAGATAGCTTCTTCTCAGGAGGTGCTTTTAAGCATGCAAGACAACAATAACAAGTTTTTTACTATACAGGAAGCGGCTGATTTCTTAAAAGTCAGCAAAACATCTTTGCGTCGCTGGAGCAATAGTGGTCGTTTGCCATCTTATCGGGTAGGAAATAGAAATGAGCGCCGCTTTTTACTGAATGATTTACTTGATTTTTTGTCAAATTCAGAAACAACGGAACCAAGTTCAAACGCTTCCAGTCGAAGCCATCAAACACCCACAGCGAATCAGAAAACCAATGCATCTCCACATCATATTTCTAGCTATTACCATGATGAAACAGAACAGTGGTATGCACTTGCACCTTATCTAGCGCCACACCTTAATGATAAAGCCAGAACACTTTATATTCATGACTCTGACACAGAAACCATCACCCAACAATTTTTAAAACATGGTTATGACCCTGAAGCTCTTCAGCGTCATAAAACTTTGAATCTAATTTCTTCCGAACAATCCTATTTATTAGACGGTGTATTTATCCCAGATCGTATGTTAAATTTCTGGCAACAACACATTGGCCAGGCCATGATGGATGGTATTGAAAAAATACTATTAACTGGGGAAATGGGTTGGGCACTCCGTGGTTTGCCAGGCTCCCATTTATTATGTAATTATGAAATTGAATTGGATAAATTTCTAAAAAACTTTCCCATGGTGACCGTAGTCTGTCAATATCCACTTAAAGCTTTCCCTGGGGACATTATTTTTGATTCAATTTGTGCTCATCCCCATCTACAAGTCAATGACAGGCTAGTTTC
The DNA here is from genome assembly GCA_012965425.1 of Methylococcaceae bacterium. Classification (GTDB taxonomy): domain Bacteria; phylum Pseudomonadota; class Gammaproteobacteria; order Methylococcales; family Methylomonadaceae; genus OPU3-GD-OMZ. The sequence goes on along the minus strand of DTSI01000030.1, from coordinate 13,079 downwards.
CGGAATTGAAATATAGTGTTAATTGCTATTTTATCTTTTTGACAATGTCAAACTTCTTGTCATAAAAGAAATCTTTTAGTTTTTGTTTTTCTTACATAATTCAACCTAGAATAATCAATTGGCCGCTCATATTGACTATACTTCGCGCAGTTACGGATGCATAATTTATATCGAGTTGATTTATGTCAATAGCAAGGCGCTGAAACAGGCGCATAGCAATCTCTGTAACTGTTTCAGCAACACAATCTATCGGAAAAGCTTCCCGCGTGCTCCTGCTTACGCCCCTTACCTACATCATGTAACCAAAAACAGAACGATAGAAATCCGCATCTGTGGTCGTGCGAAGTTTTTATGCCATTAAAGACCATCTTTAACAAGCGCGCCACTATTTTTGCGAAAGCTTGTTTTGGGCATTCCAGCCCAAGCAAGCGGCAGGAATCACGTGGCAGTTAATGCCTACGGCGCCCCAGTTCGTCCTGCGTCCGGTCACTGCGTCACATCATTGCAAGCTCG
>DTSI01000030.1:0-12510 GCA_012965425.1 Methylococcaceae bacterium | reverse complement strand
CACGACGGGTATCCAGAATTACCTACGCCTACCGGGGACTACCAGCCTTCGCATTCGCTCTCCATGGCTGGCAGCGAAGGATTGCTTGTTAACCACTCTTTCGGTGATAAAAATCGCTAAATAAATTTGAGCGGAAAACTTTGCAGGAGAACTATTGATCTTTCCAAAAGCTCTTATCATCTATTTTCCCCTCATCCCTACCTTCTCCCTTTGGAGAATGAGACAAGATACGAAAACTTTTGAGACGATTAATAAGGATTCTTTGTCAATAAAGTACTTGGATGTATTAAACGTTAAAAATGCAAAATTAATTTTCTACCTTGCCCAAGTTTTCCACAAATTTACATCTAACTGATTATTCCAGGTTAAATTAGTTTAATCTAACCTCCTAATACCTCTCAATCAGCAGTTCTAATTTCAACTTATACTTCATCAAACTTAATAAATAAGAATTTGATTTATTGAATCAGATAGAGTTTTTATTCTTCAGATAGGTAAGCAATTCTGTTCTGTTTAAAATTGATTTTCCGTCAATTTTGATGGTTTGATGAATAATATTAATCGTTTCAAAAACTTCTACATGAGATTCCTCCGTAATCCCCTGCCTTCTCCCTTTGGAGAAGAAGACAAGGTGCGAAAACTATTGAGACGATTAATAAGTTACGCTTCATGCCCCATCACAACCTATGCGTGCCATCTAATTTATATCAGAGTAATTTAAATATGATTTATTGTTGACGGCATCAGAACTAAGTGATATTACTATGATCAACAAAGAATAACAAAGTATAACTATAATTGAGTATTTATTACAGATACATAAAACCGCCCAATAGATTATAACCAAGGCTATCAGCGAGAACGATTGTTTAGGAAATAAAGCTAAATATAGCTGTTCCATCCTATCCAAAAACCGGAGGAGAAACGTGAAAATTCGTAATAATGAGATTTTGATCCCCACCAGTATGGTCGGAAATTATCCTAATCCCAGATGGTGGGATGCTGAGTTTGCAAGGCACTGGAATGGCGACCAACAACCACCAGATGCACTTGTTCGTGAAGCACTTGAAGATGCAATCGCCGCCATAGCTAAAGATCAGGAAAACGCCGGACTTGATATCATCTCTGACGGTCGCTTACATGGAGATAGTTATGCAGACCAAGCGCTATACTATTACTACAGACGTCTAGGCTACAATCTCAAAGGCGGACATCTAGGTTTTCCCATATACAGCCGTCTTCATGCAGCAACAATCGATATTGAAATTAAAAGACGTGGTGCGATTATGGTGGAACAAGCTAGAGCTCTAAAGCGAGCCACCAATAAACCCATAAAAATACAATATACCGGCGTACAAGTGCTAGCACAAGCATCTAATGATTTGTATTACGAGTCTTCTAGAGATAGAGCCATGGCAATTGCTGCGGCTATTAATGAGGATCTTTTAGAAATTGACAGTATGGGTGTGGATTTCATCCAATTTGATGAATTTACCTGGCCTTATTTTTTTGAGGATTGGGCTATCGAGGCCTTTAATCGTGCAGTCCAAGGCGTCAAAAACGCTCAGATCATTGTACACGTTTGCTGGGGTAACTGGGGGGGGACACCTGCCTATTTACCTGACGAAACAGCTGACAGTGGTGAAATATTCGATTTAACCCAACGCCAAGGCGATGAACCGACTGCAACGGCTTCTATAGTTCCTAAAGCTTATGAAGCCAATATTAATGTCTTGAATCTGGAAAATTGTGGTCGTCGTAGTGATGATATGAGTGGCTTGGACATATTTAAGCATCATCCATTGCCTGATAATGTTAGTTTTTGGGCCGGTGTTATTGATGTTAAAAGCACTATCACCGAAACTGCAGAACAGGTCGCTGATCGCATTCGTAAATTACTAGAAGTGATTCCGGCTGAACGCTTGGGAGTGACGACTGATTGCGGCTTAATTTTGTTGCAACGCTATATCGCGGTCGACAAACTTCACGCTATGGTACAAGGCACTGAAATTGTCCGTGAAGAACTCAGTCGTTAATACTGAAAAGATAAGCGGAGGTGATTGATGCCAGTTTATGTGATTCACTGCCAGAATTGCCGACACGTCTTTCAGGGTATGGTATTTGCAGGTTCACAAGAACCTAAAATTTGGGTTTGTTCAAAATGTGGTGGTCGTAATGCCAAGCCTTATCCAGAGCAAAAATCCGTCAGTCATCCGCTTGAAGACCAACATGGTTCTGGATGTCCTTGTTGCAGATGATGTCTGGGGATTTATTTGTTGCCAACCAAAAAGGTCAAGAATAATTTAATTCAGTTGGCATAAGTCATCTTGATTCAGAGCATTTGCATTACAACTTTATGCATCATAACTATAAATATTATTAATTATAAAAGATAAAGGAAAGAGAAATGGCTAATCGTTTAAAAGGTCACTGTGCAATTATTACCGGAGGTGCCACAGGCATGGGTATCACTATGGCACGGTTATTTGTCGAGGAAGGTGCCCGTGTGGTTATACTTGATATTAACGAGAGTGCAGGTGCTCAAGCCATTGCCCAATTGCGCGAAATTAGTGCTGATACACAATTTTTTCCTGTAGATGTTACCAATCAAAATAGCGTCCAGCTATCGATAGCTTCTGCGGCAGTATTTCTTGAAGATTGTGTAAATATTTTAGTCAATAATGCTGGTGTGGTTACTTTTGGCAATATAGAACAAACCAGCTCTGACGATTGGGATTTGACCATGGCAGTCAATGCTAAAGGCACGTTTCTCTGTTCACAGGCAGTACTTCCTTATATGCGAAATGGTGGAGGAGCAATTATCAATATGGGTTCGGTAGCTGCCGTAGTTGGTATTCCACAAATGGCAGCTTATTGTGCTGCTAAAGCAGCTGTAGTGGGCTTAACGAAGCAAATGGCAGTTTCCTATGCAGCAGAAAATATCAGAGTTAATTGTTTGTGCCCGGGTACGGTAGCTGACACCAATATGGGTAGAAAAATTTTAGGTACAGACTTGTCGCCGGAAGTCCAGGGTAAGCGATTGCAGAAATATCCTATAGGTCGTTTTGGCAACCCTGATGAAATTGCTCAGGCAGCTTTGTTTTTAGCATCTGATGAAGCCAGTTTTGTAGTTGGCGCATCGTTGGCTGTGGACGGTGGTATGACAGCATTATAAGCCCATGTTTACTGAAAATGATAAACGTTGTTCGCTAACTGAGTTAGTGGGTTTTATCCACGATGGCGACATCTTGGCTATTGGCGGTGGCTTGTCGTCTCGCGAGCCTATGGCAGCACTACGCGCCCTAGTTCGCCAAGGAATAAAAAATCTAACTTTGGTAGGTTCAGCCCACGGAATTGATGTTGATATGCTTTGTGGTGCGAATGTTGTTGCTGTAAGTAACGAATCTTATGTCGGTTTTGAACAAGACTTTGGTATGGCTCCCAATTACCGTCGAGCATGTGAATCTGGACAGGTTCAAGTACTGGATAGTTGTTGTTATACTTTAGTTCAGCAATTACGAGCAACGATCAGTGGCATTCCCTTCATGCCTATGCGCTCAATTCAGGGTACGAGCATGATGCAACTGCATCCAGAATACCAAATCATGAAATGTCCCTATAGTGGCGAAGAGCTCATTCTGGTGCCAGCGTTACAACCCGATGTGACATTGATTCATGCTCAATATGCAGACCAACATGGTAACTTGCATATTGACGGGCCTCTAGTCGCCGATATTCTATTTGCCAAAGCGTCCAAAAAAGTTCTGGTCACTGTTGAGAAGATAGTCTCTCACAAGGAACTCCAGAACCATGGCATTACATTACCTTTTATCTATGTCACTAAACTAAGTGAAGTCAGTTACGGAGCACACCCTACATCCTGTTACCCATTCTATGCTTATGATAGAAAACATACAGCCGAGTATTATCGTTCAGCCACTAATGCAGAGACCTTTTTGACTGACTATTTATTACCCTATGTATTTAACTGCAATCAACATAGCGAATACCTTGATGCCGTAGGTGGCAAGCAAACAATGAATCTTTTGGCACAATGGAAGGCTGGAAAACAGCAATGGCAGTCGTTATATGAATAATTTGACCGACTTGTCAAAATGCACTTTGGCAGAAGCATTGATTTTCCAAATTGCACAGACGATAGAAGATGGCATTTTAGCTTTTCACGGATTTGGTTCACCGTTAGTGCAAATGGCATTACATTTTGCGAAACGAACCCACGCTCCTAATTTGATTCTGGTAGCGGGCGCGACTTACGGTGTTAATCCCACGCCAGACTTTTTAACACCCACCTCAAATGATTGGGCTATGGACCGGGGTTCTGAATGCAGTCTTAGTATAGAAGAGCTATTCGACCTTGCAGCAAGTGGCCGTATGGGACGAATGTTTTTATCTGGTTTACAGATAGATCGGTGGGGTAACATGAATGTGACTCAGCTTGGCAGAGATAAGCTTAAACTTAAACTCCCTGGCGGTGGTGGTGGGTGTAATTTGTCTTGCGATGCCAATCGGTTGACAATCTGGACTGCCGCCCATCACATTCAGGCTAGCCCAAAGCAAAAGCCAAGATTTAGATTAGTCGAATCATGTGATTTTATTACCAATCTGGGACATCGCACCGTTGACAATCGTCTTCGCCAGGATTTGAAACTACAAGGCTTAGGTCCCGACCGATTAGTGACTGAGCTAGGTGTTTTCGACTTTGATGAATCGGGACATGCTCGATTAATCAAAGTCTATCCAGATACAGATGTCGACATCATTCGTTCCCATACTGAATTCGACTTCCCTGTATCAGATCAGCTAACAGTCATTGAATTACCCGATGCTACAATGTTGAAAATAATGCGTAATCTAGATCCTATGGGAGTGCATCGCAAAGAAATCCGGGCTCAGGATAAAAATCGTTTTTTCTTACTGGATAGCTATGATGAATGGTGAAAAGTTGATAGTTGGTAATCTAAAGCGTCAGGATAACTTTGTACCTTTACCGTACCGTTGCGTGAGTTATCAGCCTTATCAAGGCATGATGACTGAAACCGCACTCACTGAATATCTTCTTGATAGAGAAGTCTATCGACGTAGCGATATTATGGTTATGCACAGCAGTAATGGTGATATCGCTGTTGCTGCTATTCAACGCCGAGATAGTGAGGGTTTGTTTAGTACGGTAGAAAAAGTAGAAATTTTAGCTTATCCGGAGCAATGTGTTTTTATCGAATCACCCGATACCGACCCCGCTAATCGCTCTGCACTTGCTAAAGCGGCTTTAGAACATGGGGTTACTCATGACCAGACAGCGATTGTACTGGGCGCTTTTGACCATATCAACATTATTTACAGACCGAACCCGTTACATATTAATGTTATTGAAGTTATTCCGCCCGAACCTGCAAAATTATTTCATATGGCCCAGCAAGTCTTGGAATATGCGGATTTGCCACCCATTATTTTGAATCTGGTTCCATTAAATATTAAACATCTAGCTGAAACCGTGAAGCCTGAATATTATCTGGTTCCATGCCGATCAGGAGGGCTTGATGAACTTGGTGCTCCTGTTTATTTTCTCGATGAAAGGCCCGAGCAGCGGCAAAATTGGACATTGATTGGTTGTGAACGAAGCCTACAATTCCATCAGCATTATTACGGCGATGCTCCTCCTCGTGTTGAAATGTGTCCCCGTCAGCTGGGACGTGGGAGTATAGGTGCAGTGCTACTAAAATGTTGTCTTTTAGAATTTAATATGGAAATAGATGGAGACCAGGCTATTGTCCCTTGGGGGGCTGATTTAGCCATGGTTGAACAAGCTTTATCAAAACTTTGCAGAGGATTTAATCATGTCTAACATGGCGTGGCACGAAATTATTGCCCCTATGCTCGAACAACGAGAAACCAAGCCCAGATCTTGCGGTGCCAATATGATTTTAGATATTGGCCTAGGTATTCGTTCCACAGAAGATATTCTGGAGATATCAGGGCACTTGATAGACCATTGGAAAATGGGATTCGGTACTTCGGTATTTGTATCTGCTGACTTGATAAGAAAAAAAAATAAGTTACTAGCCGAACATGGAATCCTGACCTACCCTGGTGGTACATTGCTGGAAGTGGCTTTACTTGAACATCACTGCCGTGTTTATATGCACAGTGCTAAAGACTTAGGTTTTCAGGCAGTTGAAATATCAGACGGCACCATTCCATTACCCGCTCATCGCCGTGAGCGAGTTATCCTATGTGCCAAAAGCGCCGGTTTGAAGGTCATTACTGAAGTCGGTAAAAAAGACCCAGAAAATCAACCTACAGCTGTACAACTAGCTGATCAAGCTTTACAAGATTTTGAATGGGGCGCAGATTGGGTCATAGTAGAAGGTCGTGAATCAGGAATAAGTATAGGCATTTATGATGAACTGGGTAATGTAAAACCCAGTGCCTTAGCCGTCATTCAGAGTATGACACAAGATTATTCCGATCGCTTAATCTGGGAGGCTCCACTTAAAAAACAACAGGCTTATTTAATTGAAGCGATAGGAGCAAATGTTAGCATGGGTAATCTAAAACCCGAGCAGATTTTAGCGGTGGAAGCATTACGAAACGGACTCCGTTTTGAAACTTTACATACTGTCAGCGATCGATTGATTAGCCGCGGTGACTGGAATCCTGAGCAAATTGAGCAACCTGAGCAGGTTTTAATACCTGTTCAGAAATAATTGTCAGTAACATGACTGCAAAAGTGAATCCAGTCAAACAAACGGATAACATTAATTCTGCTCTGGAAATAGGAGGTCGTCTAACTGCACAGCCTTCTCAATTGATGATTGATTCTGCTTTCGATGACGAACTCAAATATCAGCTTCACTTGATGGCTGCACTCGGCGTTGTGGATCTAAGCCATACACTGTCGGCTATTGAACTTGGCGTTATTCCTAAAAGCACGGGTTGTAAATTATTACAGGCTTTACAAGATCTTAATAACGAGCCGGAAGACTTTATACCTGACCCTGCATGTGGCGATTTATACACCAACCGTGAAGCCTGGCTGGTTGAAAAAACTCCAACTGCCGCTTGGCTTGGTGCGGGTCGAGCCCGACGAGAAGCTATTACTACCGCTTTTTTTATTAAACTTCGAGAACAGTTATTACTTTTGCTTGATGCTCTGATCAAGCTGCAAGAAACATTATTAACTCGATCTCAGATTTATAGTTTTGCATTTATGCCGGATTATACTTATTTACAATCGGCACAACCGACTACATTCGGGCATTACCTGTTAACATTTGGCTATGCCATTATGCGCGATATCGAACGCTTACAAACTGCTTATAAGCATGTAAATCTAAGTCCAGCTGGCTGCGGAAGTACAACAGGTTCCATAATTCCACAAGATCGATTGCGTTTGGCTACGCTAATGGGTTTCGATGACTTATTTGAACATTGTCGTGATGCAATGTGGCCGGCAGACATCACTATTGAAGTCTGTTCTTTAGTCACTAATGTTCTGATTAATTTAAGCCGATTGTCAGAGGATTTGATTGTGTTTAGTAGCCAAGAATTTGCGTTGATTACGTTACATGACAAGCATTGTCGAGCTAGTAAAATAATGCCTAACAAGAAAAACCCTTTTGCCTTGACCTACATCAGGGGATTAACTAACCAAGTTATGGGAAATCTTACTACCACAGTGGTCATGGCTAGAACCCCCTCTGGCCAGCCCGACAATCGTCTGACTATTTACGGAGCATTACCTAATGCCTTGGAAAAAACAATTAATGCTGTAAATTTGTTTTCTGAAATGATTAGCGATTTGGAATTTAATCATGAACGAGGGCATGAATTAGCAAATCAAAGCCTGATTTGCGCAACTGACCTTGCAGAAACTCTGGTTCTTAAATGTGGAATGGAATTTAGACATGCCCATCGCTTGATTGCCAGGTTGATCAAGTCACAAAATGGAAATCCAGCGCTTTTTCAAAAAACTAGCACTGCCGAAATAAAAGCTATAGCCCAAGAGCTTGGGTTATCAATTCCAGAATTGTCACAATTCGAAATACAACAAGCACTTGATCCTCAACACTCTGTTTTGAGTAAAAGCGAAATCGGTGGTTGTAGTCCAGATAGTTTGGCAGAAATGATAGAGCGATGCCGACAACAAATGGCATTATTTCAAAAATGGCACATAGAGAAAAAGGGCCAACTCGAACAATCCCAAACTATTCTCGAAACTAGTATTGAAAAGATGATCAAAGGGTGAAATTATGGCGCATTTGATAGACTCTAAAATTTTCGGTAGCAGTTGGGCCACTCCAGAACTTAAAGCGCTGTTTGACGATAAAGCTTTGGTAAGGGATTGGCTTAAGATTATGTCGGTACTGGCAGAAACTCAAGCAGAATACCAATTAATCCCAAATCATGCGGCTACGGGTATAAAGCAAGGTATTGATAACCTGGTTTTGGATGAGGCATTTTTTGGTGAAGTGGAGCAAGGCTTTCGCGACACCAATCATTCTTTATTGGGGTTGATTCAAGCTGTAAACAAAGCATGTCCTGATGATTCCGGCGAATGGTTATGTTATGGGGCAACAGTTCAAGATATTACCGACACCCGGATGGTACTAATATTAAAACATTTCCATAACTGTCTCTCTCATCATTTAGCAAATATAGATGATGTCTTAATTCGACATTGTTTGGAACATCGAGACACCTTGATGTGCGGTCGAACACATGGTCAACATGGCTTACCCATAACTTTTGGTTATAAAGTTGCGGGGTGGCTCGATGAATTCCATCGCCATAGCCAACGACTTGCAGAAATACTGCCACGACTCTCATATGGACAGCTTGCAGGTGGTGTTGGAAGTTTATCATCTCTCGGCGTACATGCCATTGAAATACAAAGATCATTTTGCACTAGACTGGGCCTGAGTGTTCCTAGCGTTTCCTGGACATCTTCTAGAGATCGTATTGTTGAATGGGTCAATTTATTAGCATTAATCGCCTCAACTTGTGATCGTATTGCTAATGAAGTATATAACCTGCAGCGCCCTGAAATTGATGAATTAAGAGAAGGCTTCGTTGAAGGCAACGTAGGCAGTATTACCATGCCTCAAAAACGTAACCCTGAACTTTCAGAACATATTGGCACTTTAGCACGCATTGTCAGGAATTCCGCTACTCAGATGAATGAAATCATGGTTCAGGATCATGAACGTGATGGCAAAGCCTGGAAGACTGAATGGATTGTATTTCCAGAAGCCTGTTTGGCCGCAGAAAAAGCCATCAATTTGAGCTTTCAATTGTTAAGTCATTTATCGGTTAATGTTGATCGTATGCGCAGCAATATATTTTCTTATAACGACTTCATTTTTGCTGAAGCTGTGATGTTAGCTATGGCTCCTACTTTAGGTAAACAAAGTGCTCATATACAAGTCTATGATCTTATCGTCAAAGCGAAGAAGGATAACATAAAATTTAAACAGGCCTTGCTAGCCGACAACACCGTAAGCAAACTGCTAGGTCATAAAAAAATTGAGACTATTTTTGAAGTTGATAAACTGACCAGTTATTGTGGCGTCATGGTTGACCAAGTTCTCAATAAAGTAAAATACGAAAAAAATGTATGATAGCAAAACACAGTAATATTAATGCTGATCGAACAAAAGCTTTACTGAAATAGTACACAATAATTTATTGATAACATGGCGAGTAAAAAAAATCTATCAGTCGAAATTTTAGAACAACGTATACCTCGTCTGATGTTGGGTGATTATCCGACGCCTCTGCATCATTCTAGAGGCCTGCAAAAACATATTGGTGGTCCAGAGCTTTGGTTTAAACGCGATGACTTGATTAGTTTTGGTTTTGGCGGGAATAAAGTACGTGGACTCGAAGTTATTGCCTCTGAAATCAACGAACAAAATAGCGATATTATAGTTACCGGGGCAGGCGTCCAATCCAACCATGTTAGAGCTTCTGCTGCATTAGCGAGTTTTCTTGGTATTGATATGACAGCCGTATTCTGGGGGCAGAAACCTAACTGCTTGGACGGCAATTATCGGATGACGCGCATGCTGGGTGCTCAGGTTTTTTTTACTGAAGATAATGATAGAGCTTCGGTAGACTGGGGTATAGATAAAGTAAGCAGTGAGCTTAACAAACAAGGTCGACGGCCTTATCCAATTCCTAGAGGGGGTGCCTGTGCTAGCGGCGTTCTAGGTCACGTATTGGCTGTCTGTGAAACTTTCAGACAATGTCAATCTATCAAGCTTAACCCTGACTTGATTATCTTAGCATCAGGTTCGGGAGGCACTCATGCTGGTTGGCTATTGGCAACTCATCTACTCGGCTTAAATTGGCAGGTAAAATCCTATTCGGTCAGCCGCTCTGCAACTGAAGCTAAACAACAAATTTCTCACCTCGCTAATATGGCAGCATCACTCATAAATTCAAGCGCTCATTTTAGTCCAGACGATGTCGATATTGACGATAACTTTATAGGTGCAGGCTACGGCATAGCGAGCGATGAAGCAGCTCAAGCAATCAAACTGATGGCGCGACATGAAGGTATTTTGTTTGACCCGACCTACACAGGTAAAGCAATGGCGGGTTATTTATCAGCTATAAAACATCATTTGTATTCCAATCAAGAAACTGCCATTTTTATCCACACAGGCGGTGAACCGGCATTTTTTGCTGGAGATGGGGGTTGGTTAAAAACTGAAATACACCATATGCCAGATCTGTAGAGGCAATATTATTAGCAATTCAACTAAATTACATATGACAAAAAAAACACATCTCATAATAATTGGTGGTATTGCTGCTGGAGTCAAAGCCGCAGCCCGAGCGCGTCGTGTCAACCCTGAGTTGAATATTACATTGTTTGAAGCCGGCCCTGAAGTTTCTTACTCTGCCTGCGGTGAACCTTATTACATCAGCGGTATTATTCCGAATCGAGAAAGTCTGATAATGCGGCGTCCCGATGAATTCTCTAAAGATGGTATCTGCATTAAAGTTAGCCATAAAGTCACAGATATTGATATTCAGGCTCAATCTATTACTGCGTTCAATTTCAACTTGGGGCAATCTATTCAACAATCATATGACCAGCTAATCATTGCGACCGGCGCACAAGCTATCATTCCTTCTATTTCTGGTCGAGACTTAAAAGGCGTAATTTCTCTAAGAACCCTCGCTGACAGTGACAATCTGATATCACTTTTATCACATAATAAAAACAATCAAGTGGTTATTGTAGGTAGCGGCTATATTGGTCTGGAATTGGCCGAAAGTTTGATAGAACTAGGCGCTGAAGTGCATTTGATCGACCAGTGTGAACGAATGTTTCCGAGAATGGATGCCCAATTATCGGATCAAATTCATAACAAGCTGGTTGAAAAAGGCGTCAATGTTTTGCTTAATGATAGTGTCATTAGCATTCAAGGTCAGAACCAAAAAGTTGGAAGCATTATCACCCAGTCTGGACTCAATCTATCTTGTAACGTAGTCATTCTGGCGTGTGGTGTAAAACCTAATATTGAATTAGCTGAACAATCTGGTATTAAGCTAGGCTCTACAGGCGCAATAGAAGTCGACCAACGCATGCAGACTAATATTGAGAACATCTTTGCTGCGGGAGACTGTGTGCAATCCCAACACAGAATTTCAGGTTTACCCGCCTGGTTACCACTAGGCGATATTGCCAATTTACAAGGTCGAGTTGCCGGTGAAAATGCTTCGGGTGGGGATGCTCGATTCCCAGGAATTATTGGCACCAGTATTTTTCGTAGTTTTGATCTGGAAATTGGTATGACGGGTTTATCAGAAGATGATCTCAATAAGTTTGAAATTGATTATTGTGAGACTCTAATTGAAAGTCGGGATCGCGCTCGATATTACCCAGGAGGACAGACTTTATCTCTTAAATTGTTAGCACAAAAGTCAAATGGAAAATTACTAGGGGCGCAAGCCGTAGGTACGGGGGGTGTTGCTAAAATGATCGATATTAGCGCAACCGCATTATTAGGCAATCTAAGCTGTTTTGATCTTGAATACGCAGATCTGGCTTATGCACCACCTTTTAGTCCAGTACTATCACCTATGATTATTGCAGCTTCTCAACTGTGTAAAATGGTATCAAATTAACGTAGAAAACAAACAGTCTGCGCATTTTTTAAAATCTTATTTGTATTAAAAAATTGTGGGTAAATGGCATTGTTAATTTAATATAGCTTCTAAGTTTCCATTCCACTTTAGCATTAAAAGCAGTACTGAATATTTAAGCATCGTTTTGCACTTGCTATAACACTTTGACTTACGTCTTAAGCGTGCCAAGAAATGTCTAAAGAGGCTGTTATAGCCTTCAACTGTATATGTTTCAGCTTTTGACTGAGTATGTATTTCTTTTGGAACAAACTTTTCATAAGGACTCCAATAATCACTCAAGACATCTCTCATGTTTTTGTTTTTAATGACTTCCCATGTAGCTTTCGTCCC
>DTSI01000029.1:9891-15843 GCA_012965425.1 Methylococcaceae bacterium | reverse complement strand
GTCACTGCGTCACATCATTGCAAGCTCGATGCTGACTCCGTAACACTACCTCAAATGACTAGACGGCGTTTCGGATGCAATTCCAGACCCCCTCTGGCGCTACGCACGACGGGTGCCCAGAATTACCTACGCCTATCGCGGACTACCAGCCCTCGCTTCGCTTTCCATGGCTGGCAGCGATTGTGGAAATAACCTAACCCGTGATAGGTTGGCATAAATGAGATAGCTACTGTGTCTCAACAACCATCATGGAATGCAATTACACGTAAATGGATGCGTAAAAACCAAGTCACACAACTAGATATGGCTACTCGACTTGGAGTATCTGAAGGGGCGTTTGCTCATTGGCTGAATGGTAGGCGCAAAGCAAAAATTGAAGTAATCCAAGAGATTGCTAGGGCTGAAGACCGACCTACATTAAAATCTATTTTATTTTTGAGTATGCATTAAATAGTTAACATCAACATCATGACCTAATGAGTATTTTTTACTTAAAATGTTATAACTCATTCCTGTTAGTTCTCTTAATTGTAAATCGGCAGCACGTGCCCAACTTTCTAGTTCTGATGGTTTGATAAACTTGCTGTAGTCATGTGTACCTTTAGGCAATATTTTCATAATGTATTCAGCACCGACAATAGCAAAGAGATATGACTTTGGATTACGGTTGATCGTTGTGAAAAAAACATGACCATCAGGTTTAACGAGTTTACTACAAGCGGCAATTACAGATGATGGATCTGGAACGTGTTCCAGCATTTCCATACAAGTCACGACATCATATTTTCCAGGTTCTTTATCGGCTAGTTCTTCAGCTGTTATTTGCTGATAATCAAGTTCTGCACCTGATTCTAATTTATGCAACTGAGCAACACTTAACGGTGCTTTGCCCATATCAATGCCGAGTACGTTAGCGCCTTTAAGAGCCATACTTTCCGCGAGAATTCCACCACCACAACCAATGTCGACAACAGTTTTTCCCTTGAGTGAACTACGACGTTCAATATATTCCAGTCGTAGTGGGTTAATTTCGTGCAAAGGTTTAAATTCACTATCAGGATCCCACCAACGTGAAGCGAGTTCTTCGAATTTAGCTATTTCTTGTGGATCAAAATTTAATCTATGTTCAGTCATGGTGTAATAATAACGTGAAAGGTGGCGATAGAGAATAACTAATTAACTTTCCGTCATTCCGGTGCCTTGCTGTTGCTTGTGGCGCATGAAGTATCTAGGATTCGTACTGTTGGTTCTGTCTGGTTATGTGATGGCTGAAGAAGCTAATTATTAATGCTAACTGATTTGAGAAATAACATGAAGAAAATCCTTATACCTCTAATTTCTGCTGCTCTTGTTGCTTGTGCTGCACCTTCAGAGCCATATACTTATGTTACGAGAGGTCTACTAAAACCAGCTACTGAGAAAATGGTTAAAATTGTGAATATCTAGGCGGCCTTGTTGGGACATCCGGTTGGTACGGCGTATTCGCAACTCAAGGAATTGAAAATGCTCGTGATAAAATACTTATCAAGGCAGCTAATATTGTCGCGACCCATATTTTATGGCAATTAAACTCTATAGGATATGGCTCAACTTCAGTTGCAGGAAAATCTTATCGTTGTACGGATTAGTTTTTTGATTGTCTTCATTTGTTGTATTGCTGAATAGGTAAAATTTATTCCCACTCTACTAAAGCGTGCGCTTAGCAGGATGTTATTCCAGATAATCCATTTCGCCCCATAGAAATACGGATACGTTGTTCATTGATCGGTTTAATTTTTTTACCCTAATTATCTGCACTTTCCCATGCAATTGAAGTTAGTTGACTTTTACACGCAATAGCAACAGCATCGCTTTCTGGTATGACTTGATAGCGTGAGTAATAGCCCGTTAATGCGAGCCCATTTTTACGATTATCAATGCCAAACTCAGTATCTTTGTCATACGTAGATAACGAGATATTTGTATGACTAACAGGCGTGGCGCACCCAATTAATGTAAATGTGCATAAAGTTGCTAACAGTAATTTTACAAACTGACCTTGTAGTATTTGAGCTTAACTGCACATTCGCTCTCCATGGCTGGCAGCGTGAGTATTAGGCGTTAGTTTCTATTTTCCCTTTTTGAGCCTTGGTTAAAACCGCAAACAAATCGTCCCGTAATTGGTCTGGAAAATCAGCTATTTTATTTTGACCATTAATATCAACCACACCGCCAAACTTAATATTTACACCCAGTTTCTTCTCAGCTGATTTATAGGCACTCGGCCAACCGGATTCGGTGAACCGATAGATGACGCCATCGTATTGTATTAACGCAACGCGGTCGCCAGTCTGGGTTCCGATAGTTTCACTGCTACTAAAGTCATCATTAAAAACAGTCTTACCCGTATGGGTCATCGGTGCGGATGAGAATCCCAGTGTTTTAAGCCAGCGAGCCTCCAGATTCCTGCCTTGGCTTTTAGGCTGAGTGATATCGTTCAAGACTTTCTCAGCCTCGCCAATATAATAATTAACATCCAAGTCTGGGTAATCGTCAACAGACAATGAAGGGATATCCATCAATGGTACGCCGTTCTCAGAAAGAGAGACCTTATTCCCTTTAGCGTTTAGAATGGGAGTCGCTGTGTCTGTACTTAGATACCACCGCACAATAGAGCCTAAATACTCTCCATCTTTAGTCGCACCGCCGGTGACTTTCTTAACATAAATAAAGTCCCGGATATCATCAGAGGCCATTACTGTCGATTCAATCTGTTGGTTATTGAGTAAATATTCCGTTACCGCTTTTTGAATAATATCGCCGCTAGGGTTATGGGTCAGGTCATTGTGGATGGCTAAGGCTCCTTTAGCCTTCACATACCCCTCAGTGGTCACAGCGATATAACAATTCACGTCACGCTGGGCAAATAGCTTATAGTCAACCCGTTCAAGGTTAAAACCGGTATCAGATTCCCAATCTGAACAAAGCTGCGTAAAAACCGCCTCGTTTTTACGTTTTAGTCTAACGGTAACACCGTCGGTATTGGCACTAATGACGCCTAAACCCTTTGCTTCAAACTTCTCAATTAACATCAGTAATGCTAATTGTCCAGTCAAGGTAATGCCCACCGTTAGATTAGGCGCGTAAAGCGCGCTGTATTGACTACCTGTCTTACCGTAGGTCGAGTTGACAATAATCTTTAATGAGTCAGAATCGGCTTTGCGACCGGTATTTTTAGCCTCAACACGTCGATCAACAATTGATTGGTAAACAGCATTAAACTCAGGACCTGTCTGTGGAGGGTACCAACCGGTCTGAGTGATAATAGCCGGGTAATAAGAGGTGACATCCACATCGATGATCATATTCTCGTCATCAGCTGAAAACATTCCCGCGCAATCAATCGAGTGAAGCCCTCCTAAACCGATTTTATAAGACTTATCACCCAGTTCGATAACCTTATCTTTGAGTGAGTATGGCAATTCTGGGTGACCGGATTCTTTAATCTGGAATTGAGTTTCTTTTAGCGTAGCGAATAGTTCTTTGACTTCTGGGCTGATTGGATTAATAAAGGGAGGGGGGGCATAACTTAGAACCTTGTGCCGTGCTATTTTTTGTCTTAGTTCCGATGAAGTGGTATCCAGCTCTTTGAGCAAGACCTTCTCAGCAATCCCTGCATCGCCTAAACTACGAAGGTCGAGTTGGTATGTTTTACCGAGCTGGGTTCTTAAGGCGACTTGCTTTTGTAACCGTTGATACAGTTTTTCAGTAATCAAGCAATCGTTTTTACAGTATTCAGCAACAATCTGTTGTTGGTTTTCATTTAAAGGTTCGTGCGGATCAAAGGGTAATTCCTGAAGCTTTGCGTGGTGCATCCTAGCGCCAAGCGTTTTTAAGCCACTGAACCCTGCTACAAGGGGCATGAGGTCGATAAAATCAAAGCCATTTCCTTTGGTCAGTCTTTCTAAACCGTAACTTTGCTCTAGGTCCCAGCTTCCCTTTCCAGATTCGACTAAATCTTTACTTAGGCGGTATACCATACCAATCTTCATGTCTGACAGTACCGCTGACAAAATATAATTATCGTAACGGTTACTGTTAAATCCGATTAGGGTTTTACCTTTCACAAACGCCCGTAATGCTTCTGAATCAATGGGGGCGTTAAATTGGGTGAAGTTTCCTTCTTGATCCAAGAAAGTGACATGATTCCAGTTTGGGTACACTTCAAAATCAAAAATAAATTGTTCTTTACTCATACTTTATAATGCTCCAATAAGGTGACGCGCGGTGATTATTCTTCAAAAATTAATCAGTCGGGCAGTTAGTAGTCCTTAGGTCTTTACACACAACCTTTTCCTCTATTATTTGTGTGTGTAGTATATATAACTGCTAACTAACTAAAAACCGCTACAGGCATTGAATTCACTGAGGTCTGGCCATTTTAGTTAACAGGTAGTTAGCAGTTATTTTTTTAAAAATAAAGCCGTTATGATCTCCGAGACTGAATAAGTGAGGTACCTGCTAACCTCATTCATAGGTTAAAGGGACTACTAACTGACAAGTTTGATAGGGTAGTAAGTTACCGGTTTTGCACCACGTTTTTTTGATACATTACCCTCAACGACACGGATTAGATCATCATTAACTAACACTTTTATAATCTCATCGCGCTGTTTACCGCCTAGGCTTTTAAAACGTTTATGCTGTCCGAGTTGTTTTTTAGTCAACCCTTGATGTCCAGCCGTTCTAATGGCCTTAAGAATTTCATCACGGTCTTTCTCAAATTGATTCTGCGGTTGTTCGCGATGCGCCTTGATAAACAGATCACCATGATAACTGATAAATCCCCAGCACCAGTTCAGCATGTCAACATTGATTTCTTTAGCTTCTGGATCATTAAATATAGTTAATGCAGTGCCATACGCATAGTTTGTTCCAGCTAGCGTACGGTGAGACTGGCTATCATTTCATCATCGCCTGATTTTTCTGTAATTAATTCATCGAGTTCAATAATACGTTTAACAGCTGTATCAGAAAAAGGAATTTTAATTAAGGAAGGGTCTTTTTCAAAGGTCTCATGAGCAATTTCTTTAAAAGTAATCGCACCTGTACCGTGACCTAAGTTACCTTGGCTGCTGAGATCATAAAACTTCTTAAGGTGTTCTTTGAACCAGTCCGGTATTCTAAGTTTTTTGCCAAAGTTTTTAATCACCTTATCTTCACTGGTGTGAATAGTAATAAGTCTGTTAATAAACCCACCCTCAAGACTTCTTTTATCCAGTGCATCTTTAAACTGATCAGGTGTTGAAATACCTACTATAGATAAAAAAGGCTTTATAATATCTTTTTCGGCATTTCTGGGTTGGTTGCCAGTATCTGCCATAGCTTGTTTTAAATACACGCCATCACAGTCACTAAATAAGTCTTTCAAACTTAAAAATCCATCGGCCTCCATACGATTAGGGCTGTTTTGTGCAGTTGATAATTTATCACCAAATTCATCAATCACCATAACCCGGGCAGGGTAGTTAACCAAAAGATTCCTTAGGCTGAAGTGCCCGGTTGTTCTCCGTTAATTCAGGGCTCCAGTTAAGAGCAGTCTGAATGTCATCCACACATTCAAGTTTTAAGTGACAGTCGAAGGTATCGTGAGGGTGTCCGTCATTTAACACGTCGCTACTGTGAGAGTACACACGCTCAACCCCATCTTTACAATTTTGGCAATACTGTACGGCAGCCGCCCCTGTTTCAGAACCTGGACGTAAGAACCTATTTCCCCTCTTGGTGTAGCCGTTACGGACCAAAACATCTTTACACGTAAATTGTTTATTAAAGGCGTTAATAACGTCGATTTGCCCCTTTAACAGGGTATAACTGCTCCGTACATTGGCAGCAGGCTCATTATCAGGAAGCGTTAGATTCCAATCACCACAAACCTGATTAGCACTACATGAACCTCGCGCTGATCCGTTA
>DTSI01000029.1:0-9881 GCA_012965425.1 Methylococcaceae bacterium | reverse complement strand
TTTTACTTCTGAATTATCATCTGGAAGAGCCTAATCATAGCGTGTCTCACAAAGTATACATTCTGATGCTTTTTTAACCCAACGGTAGTATGCCCTCTAGTGATGTCTTGCATCATGTCTTATATCAATGTTATTGTATATCTAAAGTCTTTGTAAGACGAACGCGACACTATCAAGGGGGTCATCATGGGTGAATTAGTGGGCTATGCGAGAGTCAGTAGTACAGGTCAGGATTTAACCGTCCAACTGGATAAATTACAGAGCTATGGCTGCAGACGAATCTTTGAGGAAAAGAAGTCCGGCACAACAGCTAACAGAGCAGAACTTCAAGAGTGTTTACGTTATTTGCATGCTGATGACACTCTGGTGGTCAGTAAGCTAGATCAGTTAGCACGATCCACTTTACACCTCACCCAGATTGCTCATGATCTGGAGCAACGGAACATTAACCTAGTGGTCATTGATCAGGCGATTGATACCACTACGCCCACCGGCAAGCTGTTATTCAATATGCTTGCGTCTATTGCTGAATTTGAGACCGCCATCCGTGCAGAGCGACAAGCAGAGGGCATAGCAAAAGCACAGGCCAATGGCGTGCAGTTTGGGGCTAAATCAAAGGTCAGCAACGAACAGGTCCGAGAGATGCGCCAGAAACGTTCTGAGGGGGTGTTGATTCGGGAGTTGATGGTTGAGTATGGACTGAGTAAAGCATCTATTTATCGGCTTTTGCGTTGGGAAGATGATAAGAAAATGCCTTAAAATAATATATGGCTGAAAGGAACGCATTCAATAATGGAGGTTAGTAAATTGAATGCACCCTTTCACTGTACGTAATTGTGTCCCTGTAAAAACCGCATATAGTTGAGGGTAGGAATATAACTATGCGTTCTTTTTGCGTACAAATATTAGGTAGCTAAAATCAGTAATAAGTTCATTAAATGAGCCGGAAACGTTCTGATGGAGCTAATTCGTCGGCCTCTGAATTGACCTGATTATGTCGAAAGGACGTACTCAAAATAAAGCAGCAGTATAATGATCAAGCATCTCGAACACGTCCTTTCTTGTGTGTGACTTTCATGGCTAGAATTGCATTTACCCGTCCTAATGAAGTAAGTATCTAAGTCTCACACACATAAAACTTAGATGCCTAGTTTCAATATCAGTTCCTTACTCGACAACCGGAATCACAATTCGGTGGTCTGACTTAAGCCTCGATGGTAATGCCTTGCCAGATTGTTTTTGACTTTGGTACCGGCGAATGAGTGAGTGAAGCTAATACGAAGAGATGTGCTGCCCCAGAAAAATGGTGCCCCCTGTAGGGCTCGAACCTACGACCCGGTGATTAAGAGTCACCTGCTCTGCCAACTGAGCTAAGGAGGCTATAAAAAGAAACCATCTGTATTAAATACAATCCCATCGGTTTCATTGACTATTAAGTAATTTACTACTGCCATTACTATGTGACCAATCTCAGTAATAAATACCAAACTGACATTGCTTGCACAGTTAATAAATTAACACCTTAACATTTAGTAAAGCAATAAGAGATTGGTTTTGGGACAAGTTCATAGCGATAGCAATGCTGGGTACGTTGGATTCAAAATCTAGTTGTGTGAATTAGTAGTGGCTTGATGCCTGTCACCACCTATCGTCACCAGACCGGCCGGGCGCATGAGATTGCACCGTATAGAAGTCATCAAGGTAATCCCACCTAACAACTCAAAGATGGAGCTGATTATTTATTAGAAATGACTAATTTGACACTTTGACTTCATGCAATTGAAAACTTTGTTTAGCCAGGTCAATTCCCAAGACTTTGATAATACATGTTTTGTGATGATCATTCATGGATGTCCTGGTTTCTGTTTTGATGTTTTTTCAACTAACATCATGGCCTTTTTGAGGCCGTTGAGAAAGTGGGGTGGACCATTCCATGAAGTCATTTGAGGTAGTGTCAGGGAGTCTGCATTGCGTTTACAGTGATGTGGCGCAGTGACCGAACGCGGGACGAACCGGGGCGCCGTAGGCATTCATTGCCACGTGATTTTTGCCGCTTGCTTGGACTCGGATGCCCAAAACAAGCTTTCGCAAAAATAGTGGCGCGCTTGTGCTTTGTAAACACCATAATCAACACCGATAGCTTCATTAACTGCATGTCTAAAATCAATTTCTCCATCTGATACAGTTGTTGGGTCAGGGTCAGATATTTCATTGTCTTTAACTACTGAGGAACTCGTATTAAGAGGTACGTATTTGTTACTTTCTGAGTAGGAAATGTTTGTTGTTGCAAATAATGTTAATAATAAAAGCTCGGGTGATGCGATTGGAATAGAACCAGCATAGGAAATGTTTGTTAAACCAAATAATGTTAGTGTCGATAATACTATTGCGCTTTTTAGTTTCATATCTCGTCTCCTTGCATTTAGTAATGCGATATAGATGTAGGATCAAAATGACGGCATAAGAAAATGTGGTTAGGAGTTGGTCGTTTTTCTAATTAAAAATAGATAAAGTTTTTTTGTTAGAGAGTAGAGGTATGAATTCTTTAACACGTAAGTTTTAACTAACCCACAACAGCGAGAAACTCTTTGAACAACTCAGATACAACTCCGTTAGGTCTTTGCTGTGGTAGGGGTTGTTGAAGGGCTGTTTATTTTATTTTCAAGCTACTACTCTAGTTAACGCTAGTCCTGATTCTCGGGCTGAGAACTACTTTTATTTATTTTGGCTTGCAATTATATTATTGATACTCAAGGCATGAAAAATGATATTAAAAGCATTATGATTCCCCTGAATTATCTAGAATTCCAGATAAAAATTACAATTAAATCAAGCCAGTATGTCATGTTGGCTAGGGTACATGACGATGGATTCTTGACCGTACATTCTTCCTCCTATATGCGAAGTCCAGAATTAACTCCGTCAGCGATGAGAAAGAATTCATTACTATTAGTTCATTAACTATTTATTAATTAATGATATTCAAAATCAATACATTATATTTTTGTTGTAAGCGCGCGAACTATAATCCACCTGAATATAGGTTATTATGCGATTATTAATTTGTCCGGTTGGCGATAATTAAGTCGGGCAGTTGATCTGATATAGTCATATACTGACTTCATGAGAAGATATCAGCACCTGGTAAACACTATGTGCTAATACAGAAAAAATTGAGTGGTTATTGGACTGTATTGACGTAGCGTTTAGTCAATTGCGTCAGTCGCTGAATCGATGGCATCGTGCACTGGGTCGCCAACGACAGGGATTATTGATACAACAGCCCCCGTTACCCTCATAGGAACGGCAACTACTTTGGTTAAATGCAGCCCTGAGTCAAGGTTATGGGGTTATGATTAGAAGTAGCTTTAATATCTTTTTCATTAAGCGAAAGACTTTTTTACCAATTTAAGTGCTGTTTCATTTAAGATCATATTTAGAAATCTGAGCAAGTCGATACTATTTGTTTCTCTCTATAAGTACCGTTACCGCTATATTTTTTTAGAATTTCTCGATCTCTTAATAAAAAGCCATATCTTGTTTCCTCCGTATATTTGCCCAATTCATTCTTAAAATCGACATCAATACAAACTAAAAAACCAACTAAAAGCGGGTGTGAATTTTCATTATCATAAACTTTCACCGGTAAACTTAAAGTCTCGTAATGAGCAGAATGAGGGAATTTTAATACTAAATTAAAATAATCTTTAATCATCGATTGATACAATTCTTTTTTTGGTTTCACCCCAAAACCTATTTGTTCAAGTTCTGCTCTGGTTGGCTGGGTTCGAGGAGAAATAATAGAACAACCACTGATAACAATTATGCTTATAAATATGATTAAGGTTCGTTTTATCTCTGAGATAGAAAAATAAGCCATACCAAGCCCTATCATTTTGTTTTAATGTGATGAACTACCGTATCATGAAATGGTAAAACATGATATGTAACGGTTGGGTTAGTCGCCTAGGTGTTAATAATTGCCTTTGAATTAAGCGTTATCATTTATATAAAAACCAAGATCATCCAAGATGAGCAATAACAACTAGGGCGGTTCTCGTCCAAATTCTGGCAGACCTAAAGGTTCTAAGACCATGCTTACTCAGATGCGTGAACAGGTGGCCATAGACTATTCTAAATTCAATCCGATAAGTTGGTTACTCTCTGTTGTTCAAGATGAGAACGTGCCGATTAATGTCCGAGTGCAAGCTTGTAAGAATGCTTGTAAATATTTTTATTCGCCAGAAGCTAAACCTGAGGAAGGAGTGATTGAATTACCGCAGATTCAGATTACTTTTGTGTCATCAGATGATGAAAGAACAAACCCAACTATCTAAGGCTCAGTTATCAGCAATAGTTGCTTTATTTACTCTTGAAAGTTTCTTTTAAAATCAAAATTAATCAACCAACTAAATCGAAACAAGAATAGCTAACTGCTCCGTTGCCCACGAACATTCATTTAGAAAAACCTCTATATCAATCAAGATACCGTGTGATAAATTGAATTATCAATGAGAGCTACGAAATGGGTAACGTATGAAACTAATTACTTTATTGCTTGTTTGTTTTGGTCTGTTTAGTTGTGCGACCTATAGTGACTGGAAGCCTACAGTGGATTCGTATAAGGATCCCTATGCCGATCGAATTCCGCAGGATATGGCTGAATGTAAACAACTGAGTTATCAAGCCTCTGGTGATGGAACTGAAGAGACAGTTAAGGGTGTTGTTGTGGGTGGTTTAATTGGCGTCGCGGGTGGTGCGGTCTTAGGTACTATATCAGGCGATGCGGGTACGGGAGCGGCCTTAGGTGCTGCGCTTGGTGGATTTGGTGGCGGTGCTAAGCAAGGGTTTGAAGCCGATAGCACTTATAAAAAAATTTTTATTAAGTGTATGCATAATCGAGGACACAATGTTTTGAATTAGCATTAACCGACTCTATTATGTATTAGTTCTTTTAGATTTAGATAAGGGCGTATTCCGACATTGGTTGGGTACGCTTTTTCTATTTTGTAACCGAACTTAAGCGCTGATTTGAACTCAGCTTGCAGGGCGCTTTATAAATACTAGCTGAAGAGGGAATCTTGTAACCCGATTTGGCATAAGCTAGAGCGGGTTTTTTATACCTGTTAGAAACCGCCGAGTTAATTCCAACAACTTGCAGGGCGATCAATAAATGCTGCTAAAGCGTTGCTGACGCCTTACCGCCCCAGAGTTATCTCCGCTTGTTATACAGGGCGATATAAGGGGAGTTGAAATGATTTCAAGACGATCCTTTCTTAAAGGAACCGTGGCAACAGCTGCAGGGCTAATTTTATCCCCGTGGTTAGTTCATGCAGAGCGTTATATAGAAGGGGAAAGGCTTCCTTTTTGCGACCCTTTAAAATCGCACCAAGACACAATTTATGCTGTGAACTGTAATGACGATGGTGAATATCAATTGTATTGGGGAAGAGTTCATTGAAAGATACACCTATGTGCACACCCTTCAGGAATACTTTGAGGGTAGAGAATCGATAGATATTCCTAGACCCTATGAACTGGTAGGTGAAAGGCAGGTTTTTCAAGTGACTGAAGATTGGGAGCACCCGGTCGACTATCTTTGCGTTTTCTTAAGGACTTGGATTTAGGTCCTGAACTCCATAGTGACAATGGTGTGGGTCAAATTAATTTTTATAATAGGCTTTCACCGGCTAATGATAGTCAGTTTATCGATGTTCCTGATTGACTCTCAATAAGTTTACTCCAGAAAGGTTTGAATGAAATAGATGGAACCGTTGCAGTTAAAGTTTTAGGGCCTAATGAACTCAATGGCCGTGAAGTGTTTCTCATCTAAAGTTATAGGAGGATTATTATGATTAAAATTACTTATAAGACTGTTAACTGTGACTCCAATGGTTGGGGGGTGTCGACTTTTATGTGGATAAACAATTTAGCCATATTCTATATGGGTATACTGAATTATCTGCTAAAGGCATGGCGAGTCGTTAAAACAATCAATTGAAGCGAAAGAATTAATTATTTTAGATTCAAAGAAATCATTGAAAAAATTGTATATGGGGCGATTAAAATATTAAATGAAATAATCAACAACTAACCTCAATGGTAAGAGGGTTTTCATGGCCTTGTTTTTAAGAATATTATGTTATTTTTCATGTGATATTTTTAGTGCGTTTAGGTGTATCTGTTTGTCTTCCCCATTCAGCCCAGGAGCTATCATAAACAGGTATCTTCTTGAAACCAATTTGATATAAAGCCAGCGCCAGTACAGCAGCAGAAACCCCAGAACCACAGGTCGTGACCATGGGGTTAGAAAGGTTGATATGAGCTTGTTCAAAAAGTGAGTGTAATGTGTTGTTTGAAAGTAGAGTGCTTTGTGTGCTGTCGGTTAAACCGGCATAAGGGACATTGATACTGCCGGGAATATGTCCAGATTGAAATGTGGTATCGATTAATTGGCGTTGACCTAAAAAACTATCAGGTGAACGGGCATCGATAATTTGCCGTGATTTACTTTTGAGCACTCGTTTCATTTTTTTTAAGTTGAAAACCAATTCCGAACAATATTGTGCTTTAAAGGTTTTTGTTACCGAGATTAGTCGTTCGGAACTGATGGGGTAATTTAATTGCTTCCAACGAGTTAGCCCTCTGTCAACAACGTGGACTCGCTCATGACCAAATACCCGAAACATCCACCAGACTCTGGCAGCAGCAAAGAAGTGATTATTATCGTAAATAAGCACCAGTGTATTGTTGCAGATTCCCATTTTTCCTACTGCATTAGAAAAATATTCAGCTTTCGGTAACATGTGTGATAAAGGATTAGATAAATCGGCAACTTCGTCAATATCAAAAAAATGTGCTCAGGGAATATGCTGCTGTTGATATTCTTTCTTAGCCTTAAGCTGCTGTCTGGGTAAAAAGAAAGTAGCATCCAGAATAACCTGATTCTCAGCACCAAAGTTTTGCTGTAACCATTCGCAGCTGACCAGTGCCGAAATTTCCATGAATTATTTTTGTAAAATCACTATTCCTTATCAAGCTTTAGTAAAAAGGGTAGTCAACCAACTAAAACAGATGTATTCAAGTATTTGTGCTCAGTAAGATTAAAAGCTTAACCATCAATATATTTGGTGAATGAGTTGAGTGGTGATTAGATTTTTTATGTTGAAATGCACCAAATTGCCTTAACACCTTGATTACTCAGCTAGCATTGTTTCAACTGGTGACTTAACATTGAGAAGTGGCAAAGTATTTGGCAAAAAACCATTTTTCAATTCACTATTGAAGGAAAATAATGATCCTTTCAGTGTTTACTTTTAGTGGCTAAGCTTAATATCATGTCCATTAGGCTAGATAATATTTATTTTTCAATATTCACAGATTTTTGATGAATAAAAAATAAAAGAAGTTTTATGAACACAATTACTGAAGTTCTTACTGGCATTGTCAACAGGGTGACATACCATAATCCTTCTACTGGATGGTCTGTGCTGCGTGTTCAGCCTTTTCAATTCCCCCATCAGCTGGAAACCGTTACCGTTCATCAGACTAAAGTTTTCGCTGGTGCAACGATGGAATTTCGCGGCGCTTGGGTACTAGATAATAAATACGGTCGCCAATTCAAAGCAACGGAGGCTATTGAAAAAAAGCCTGCCACAACTGCAGCTATTGAAAAATATCTGGGCTCTGGGTTGATCAAGGGTGTTGGACCTAAAACCGCAATGAAGATTGTTAAATATTTTCAAAATGAAACTTTGAATATTTTCGAAGACGATATTAAACGATTAACTGAAGTCCCGGGGATTGCTAAAAAGAAATTAAAAACTATTGAAGATGCTTGGATTGAACATCGAGCGATTCGAAAAGTTATGATGTTTCTCCAAGGCCATGGAATTAGTACTTTGTTTGCAGTGCTGATTTATAAACAATATGGTGATACAGCCATTTCGATGGTCACAGAAGATCCTTATCGTTTAGCGAATGATTTTTATGGTATTGGTTTTTTTTCTGCCGATAAAGTAGCTCTGAGCATTGGGTTATCAGTCGATTCCAGACAACGCATGATTGCAGCAATCAAACATGTTCTGGCCGCCAGTCGTGAACAAGGGCATTGTTATTTAACTGAGAAACAGATTAATTCAGGTGTGATTGAATTGATTGATATTAACTTATCTGATCGACTGATTGATTATCTTAAATTAATGCAACATGAGGGTCAACTTTGTATTCGACAGATTTTGACAGACAAGGATGAGGTTATCTGTTATTACTCAAAAACACTTTTTTATGATGAGTCTACTGTTGGTTCTATATTACGAGGAATTAATACTGCTATTTCGAGTGATCCGGATAGGGTAGCTAAATGGATTAGTACTTATTGTGAGAGTAAGTCCATAGCATTGAGTGATGAACAGTGTGATGCAGTTAAAGGGGTAGTTCAATACCGTTTTTCAGTATTAACGGGTGGTCCGGGTTGCGGTAAAACGACAACAACCTTGGTGATTGTACGGTTACTTGAGGCGATGAGGAAGTCTGTTTTATTGACTGCACCGACGGGCCGTGCTTCGCAGAGGATGAGTGAGGTGATTGGCCGCGAGGCTAAAACCATCCATCGTTTGCTGGAGTGGAAAGGGGGTGAGTTTCAGATCAATGCAGAGTCACCATTGAAAACTGATTTTTTGATTGTTGATGAATGCTCAATGTTGGATATTAGTTTAACAGCTTCTTTATTAAAGGCGGTTCCCAGCGATTGTCAGGTGCTTTTTATTGGGGACCCGGATCAATTACCGTCAGTCGGTGCGGGCAATGTACTTAAAGATATTATTTCTTCTACTGTTATTCCTTGCTTTCGATTAACACAAGTCTTCCGCCAGGCAGCAGAATCTTTAATTATAAAATATGCCCATCAAATTAATAAAGGAGAAACACCTTACATTGACTCGCCATTTAAAAGTCCGGACATCTGGAAACATGGTGGTGATTGTTTATTTATTGATTCGGATGAGGCGACTCAGGAACAACTTGGTTTTATTGCTCGTGTAAAACGGTATTATGATTGGCATACCGAAGAGTTGGAAAACCTTATTTTATGTGAATCAACGAATGAGAAGACACTTTATGAGTTTAGAACTGAAGAGATTATTAAATCAGCTTATGAAGTAGATTTTGCAATACCTGATAAATTTAAACATGTTGATATTGAGCAATTAAATCAAACTGTAGATCAGATTGATGCATTGAAATCCGTGGTTAAGAAAATACATCCCTGGTCATCACTGCATTATGGTTTATCTGCAGTGGAGAGTGTGGTTAAGCTTTATCTGGATTGGATTCCTAAATATCACGGAGACAGTACAGAAATACAGGTTTTAACGCCTATGACTCGTGGTAGTTTGGGTTCTGCGAATCTTAATTTAGTTATTCAGGCAAGAGCCAACCCACCTTCTGAAAGTAAGCATCAATTAAAAATGGGTGAGCGGATATTTAGAGAGGGTGACCGTGTTATTCATCGTCGTAATAATTACGACTTGAATGTTTTTAATGGTGATATTGGTAAAATCCTAAGTATCGATAATGAAGAGCTTAGTGCTGTTGTTTCATTTTACCCGGGTCACCGGGAAGTAAATTATAAAAAAGGAGATATTATGGAGTTGGATTTGGCATATGCTATTACCATTCATAAGTCGCAAGGTAGTGAATTTAAGACGGTAATAATACCTATTCATACGCAACATTTTAAAATGCTTTATCGTAATCTTATCTATACTGGATTGACGAGAGCAAAAGATTTAGCGGTCTTTGTGGGAACACGCAAAGCATTGTCAATGGCGATTCGACAGCAGGATGTTAGCCAGCGCCAGACTGCCTTAGAGACATTACTC
>DTSI01000028.1 GCA_012965425.1 Methylococcaceae bacterium | reverse complement strand
ATCGAGGTGTGCGGCACTTCATTCATAAGCACGTTAGATCAAGCGCGCCACTATTTTTGCGAAAGCTTGTTTTGGGCATCCCAGCCCAAGCAAGCGGCAAAAATCACGTGGCAGTTAATGCCTACGGCGCCCCAGTTCGTCCTGCGCCGGTCACTGCGTCATATCATTGCAAGCTCGATGCAGACTCCGTAACGCTACCTCAAATGACTTGACGGCGTTTCGCAGGTAATTCCAGATCCCCTCTGGCGCTACGCACGACGGGTATCCAGAATTACCTACGCCTACCGGGGACTACCAGCCTTCGCATTCGCTCTCCATGGCTGGCGGCGAAGGAGCAATATGGAACGATTTATGGAGTTTAAAGTACCAGTGTTCTATTGGGTATTATCATTACACTATAGGGGGGCACTATAGAGTACATTTCGACAATTGTTGGGGAGCATCTTTTTAGTTAACGTTATGGTGATCGAAAGGGCGTACCCAAAACGGAAGGGAACAGATGAATTGAATACACCCTTTCATGTGCATGACTTCATGGGTCGAACCGCATCCTTAATCATTAGGGGAAAGGATGACGTAGGAGGTTCTCACACACATATTACTTAGATACCTAATTTCAATTACAGTTCATTTTCCTATTTATTGATAATGGAATCACTATCCGGTGGCGTAGCTCTATCTTTAATTAAGTTTTTTACAGGGAAGAGATTATTTTCATAGATCGTCTCGAGACGATCTGATTTATACTGACTATCAGGTGTTATGGTTTTTCTATCCCATGGGATAAATCCACAAAACCAGACACGCCAGAAACACAAATCCTGACTTGGGTTTTGTGTTAATAACGATTTAAAGGTTTGTAAATGACCAATTTTTATACCTAAGGCATTATTGTAAACATCATAAATAAACTTTGAACAGAATTGCCATGAGGATTGATAGTTAAACCAAAGATGATAGGGGCTACCCATTTTAATATTAGTTTCTCTGGTAAGTTTTTCAATGTCGCGCTTAGTGATGGGCAGGATTAAACGTCTGATGGCTATTTTCCCATTGTCTGAGCGGTTAACAAATTTACTTAGCCGCGTGAGGCGGACAAAGGGAACGGCACTTTCAGCAATTAAATACTCATGACCATTATGGGAATGAACCCAACCTACGTGTGAAACCCATGAGTTCGTTATTTTAGCTATTTTTCTATACAAATAATTAGGGATTGCAATAAAGATGATGTCGCCAAGTTTAATTTGGTCTGCAATATTTTTAATAGGATATTTCATAGGAGGGTTACACCGTTGACATCGCCCTTAATGCTTTGCTATCGAAAGCAGAATTAATAAAAAAGATGTGCTTCAGCAACGGTCAGAATACGGCTAGGCATTTTCTCTCAACATCCCTGTCAGTACATTAGGAATTGCTTTATTCAGGTATTTTATCAATGCTAATTAATAAACAATTAACTTTTAGACTAGGTTTATAACTGATCTGTTTTAGCTGCCATAATAAAATCATTAAGGTGTAAGCCTTTTATTTTATGTGACCACCAACAAACTGTAACTTTGCCCCATTCCGTCAAGATAGCAGGGTGATGATTCTCCTTTTCAGCAAGATCAGAAACGTTTTGAGTGAATACCATTGCATCCGTAAAATTGTTAAAAGTAAAAACCCGCTGTAATCTTTTTATTTTATCCTCCTCAACAATGACCCAGTTCGGAAGTTGTTGCATAAACACATTGATTTCTTTTTGGGTTGCTAGCGGTGCATCTAATCTACAGGCAACACAGGTTCTTGCAGTCAATTGATTCATTTCGTCTATACGTTTATTTTCAAAATAAATTTACCTAAAAAAACAGAAATAATTCCATTGCAATTGTCTCATCAAGACAATGATTAAGACCAATAGAATTAGCCTCAAGCGTTGTTTTGATATCTAAAATAACACACCCATTGATCTGCCCCCATAACAATATGTTCAGTTTAACGTTGTGATAAGGCACTCATTTGTTTTATAAATTTTCTTGTTTCACTATTAAACTTGCCTTCATTCATGTTGAACCTCCTTATCTATGGTTTTTAAATTAACGAACAATACTTCACTGATTGTTGTACTAAAGCCTCGATCATATTGAATGTATTTAAACTTGGGTTTTCAGGGCTACCTTACAAAATCTCGTTATACAACCTCGTTTGTCACGATAATGTCGTGTTCATTTTATGCGTAAGTTAAAATTTTTGTTAGTTATGTCTTTGGCCGCATATATGGTTAATTATACGATCATAAAAGTATAGGAATCAGTTAAATCAGAAGGAGGGAAAGTTGCTTATGCTTAGTAACCAATAGTATTAACAACTTTAGGATCCCCCTTTGAGTTACAGGTTTTATATTTGTGCTGATATTGCAATGTCCTCAAGGTTAAACGAGCATACTTAGTACGCTTTATGTATGAGTATGCTCTAGACTTACTAGCCCACTTGTTTATTCCGGTTGTTTTACCGTTCTCAAATAAGGCGTTATGGTTTCCCAACCTTCTGGAAACAGTGTTTTAGCCTCTTCATTAGAAACAGCAGGTATGATGATTACATCTCCACCCTTTTGCCAATTTACCGGGGTGGCTACTTTATGTTTTGCTGTTAACTGCATAGAATCAATGACGCGTAAAATCTCATCAAAATTACGCCCAGTCGTCATCGGATAAGTGAGCATCAATTTAATTTTTTTATCGGGACTTACGATAAATACAGATCGAACAGTCGCATTGTTTAGCGCTGTGCGTCCTTCTGAGGTGCCCGATTCTTCAGCAGGCAACATGTTGTATAATTTAGCAACCGCTAAATCAGTATCACCAATCATGGGATAATTGATTGCGTGACCTTGGGTTTCTGCTATATCTTCAGCCCATTTTGAATGGGTATTTACGGGATCAACACTTAAACCAATAATCTTACAATTCCTCTTAGTAAATTCATCTTCCAAGCCAGCCATATACCCTAGCTCTGTTGTGCAAACGGGTGTGAAATCTTTAGGGTGTGAAAATAATATACCCCAACTATTACCTAACCATTCATGGAAATTTATTTCTCCTTGAGTGGTTTGAGCTGTGAAGTCTGGTGCTTCGTCGTTGATTCTGAGTGACATAATCTGCTCCTAAGTAATTAATCATTGTGCTCGTTCGGCCAGATGTATAAATAAAAGTTCCGCCTATTTTTACAATAGGGGCTATTTTTTTGCGCGGGATTTAAAAAGGACAACCTTCAGAATTCCCCTTCGCTGCCAGCCATGGATAGCGAGTGAGAGGGCTGATAGTCCACGGTAGGCGCAGGTGATTCTGGATGCCGTCGTGCGTAGCGCCAGAGGGGATTTGGAATTACCTCCGAAACGCCGTCATATATGGTCCACCCCGTATTGCAAGAAAAATTAGTTCACTACATAATTAAATATTGCTCCCATATATCCGGCCTAAATTGAGATTTGTAAAGGCCTCTGGCCCTGATGGAATCAGCTCATTCTCACCTTATTAAGTCATCGGCTTCTGATGAGCCCTTGACGGCATCAGGTTGAAAAGAATGCAGGTGTTACTGTAACTCCCCCAAATAAATAATCGGAGTTGAAAGTAGAAAATTCAGATACACTAAATGAAGGAGTTTTCTATGAAAAAGATACGACACACCGACAGCCAAATACTCAGTATCTTAAAGCAAAACGAGATGGGTAAATCCGTTCCTGACCTTTGTCGCGAACACGGAATGAGTAGTGCTTGTTTTTATCAATGGCGATCAAAATATGGCGGAATGGATGCGTCATTAATGAAGCGAATGAAAGGACACGAAGAAGAAAATCGTCGGCTTAAAAAGATGTATGCTGACGAACGCCTTATGGGTGAAATAGCACGGGAGGCGCTTGAAAAAAAGTGGTAAAGCCGTCTCGACGTAAAGAGATGGCATATCATGCTGTTGCGCACAATCAAGTAAGCATCAGGCTCTCTGGCAAAACCTTTTTTATCAGTGAAACCTGTTATCGTTACCAAGCAAAACTGAGTGATGAAAATGCAGAAATAGCCGACTGGTTACTTCGATTAAGTTATATGCATAAGCACTAGGGCTTTGGGCTATGCTTTTTATACCTTCGTAACATCAAAGGCTACGGCTGGAACCATAAGCGTGTTTACAGGATCTATCGAGAGTAGAACTCAATTTACGCATTAAGCCAAGGCGGCGAATTAAGCGAGACAAGCCGGAAGCCTTGAGCGTACCCGATAAAATCAACCAAGTTTGGTCAATGGACTTTATGAGGGACTCATTGATAGATGGCCGAAGTTTACGCACCTTTAATGTCCTTGGTGATTTTGATCGTGAAGGACTAGCAGTTGATGTAGACTGTTGTGGTCAAGTAATTTTGGCCACAGTTTTGTATTCAGCCCAGTAGGTTTTCTCAGCAACATTTGGCGCAAAGCCATTATTATGTTGATGAAGTCTGACTTGACTGTAATACCCGATTATATAATCAATAATATTTGTTTTAGCCTGACTAAAGGATTGATAACCTATTGTCGGTGTATAAATGTGCAACTCGAACAACTGTGCGGCCACCATGAATTAGCAGCGTACGTAAATAACAATCACCACGCTTGCTTATTCCCATCAAAGGCGACATGCCTCCCGTTGAGTGTTGCCTCGGAACCAAGCCTAACCATGGCGCTAATTCGGCCACTTTTAAATAATGAAATGTT
>DTSI01000027.1:40306-40916 GCA_012965425.1 Methylococcaceae bacterium | reverse complement strand
GAAGATGGTTTGCGTTTCGCAGTAAGAGAAGGTGGTCGCACCGTGGGTGCGGGCGTAGTAGTAAAAATTATAGAGTGAGTGTAATGGCAAACCAAACAATCAGAATACGGTTAAAAGCATTTGATCATAAATTAATTGATCAGTCAGCAGGTGAGATAACTGAAACCGCAAAACGTACCGGCGCGATGGTTAAGGGACCGATTCCATTACCGACGAAAAAAGAACGATTCACGGTTTTGATTTCACCGCATGTGAATAAAGATGCGCGTGATCAATATGAATTAAGAACATACAAACGGATGCTGGATATTGTAGAGCCAACCGATAAAACGGTCGATGCTCTTATGAAGCTAGATCTTGCAGCCGGTGTTGATGTTCAGATTCAACTTAATTAAGTAATAAGTAAAGCAGAGAGGAATTGACAAATGTCAATGGGTCTTATTGGACGTAAATGTGGTATGACGAGAGTTTTCGAGGCAGATGGCTCTTCGGTTCCCGTTACAGTATTGCAAGTAGATAATAATCGTGTGACTCAGGTTAAAACAACTGAGCGTGATGGTTATAGCGCTTTGCAAGTAGCGGCGGGGGATAAAAAATCTTCAAAAGTAAC
>DTSI01000027.1:33185-40296 GCA_012965425.1 Methylococcaceae bacterium | reverse complement strand
GCGATGGCGGGTCATTATTCGGCTGCTGAGAGTTTAGCTGGGCGTGGTCTTTGGGAGTTTAGAATTGAGCCGCAAGTTGCTGAAAACTATGCGTTAGGTGCTGAGCTATCCGTTACTTTATTTGAAAAAGGTCAGTTAGTTGACGCGCGTGGTGTCAGTATCGGTAAAGGCTTTCAAGGCGGTATTAAGCGTCATAACTTTACCATGCAAGATGCGACACACGGTAACTCAATTTCTCATAGATCAAATGGATCTATTGGCCAGTGTCAAACACCGGGTCGTGTGTTTAAGGGTAAGAAAATGTCCGGGCACATGGGTGCTGCTAAAACAACAGTACAGAATTTAACAATTCATTCTGTTGATGAAGCAAGAAATCTTATCTTAGTTAAGGGTGCCGTTCCGGGACCTAAAGGCGGTGATGTTGTTATAACACCTGCGATTAAATTAAAAAATAAAGGTTAAGTTATGGTTTTAGAAGTTCAAGCAATTAGCGATAAAGACTCAGTAGGAGCGGTTGCTGTTTCTGAGGCTGTTTTTGATCAACCATTTAATGAAACATTAATTCATCAATTGGTTACTAAATATTTGGCCGGCGCTAGAGCGGGTACCAAAGCACAAAAAAATCGTTCGGCTGTCAGTGGTGGTGGTATTAAGCCATGGCGTCAGAAAGGTAATGGTCGTGCAAGAGCCGGTACTTCTAGAAGTCCTTTGTGGCGTTCAGGTGGGGTTACGTTTGCCGCTCAGCCCAGAAATCATGAGCAAAAATTAAACAAGAAAATGTTTAAAACAGCGGTTAGATCGATTTTTTCAGAACTGCTTCGTCAAGACCGTTTAGTAGTGAGCAATGATATTGTCCCTTCTACACCTAAAACAAAGGAATTAGTGGCGAAGTTGGTTGATGTGAAAGCAAACAGAATCATGATCGTTGCGCATGAAATTAATGAAAATCTTGAATTGGCATCTAGAAACATACCAAATGTTTCGGTGACAACAGCTGATTATCTTAACCCTGCTTATTTAGTGGGTGCCGATAAGGTGATTATGACTGAGCAGGCTTTAAAGCAGTTAGAGGAGCGTTTAGGATGAATAATCACGAATTAGCAGGTTTAATTTTGGCGCCGATTGTATCTGAGAAATCAAGTATAGCTGCTGAAAAAAACAAACGATTTGTATTTAAGGTGCAAACTCGGGCAACAAAATTTGATATTAAAAAATCAGTAGAATTAATGTTTGATGTTGAGGTTGACTCTGTTCAGGTCCTTAATGTTAAAGGTAAGGCAAAGCGATTCGGTCGCACATTTGGCAAAAGATCAGACTGGAAAAAGGCTTACGTTAAGTTGAAGCCGGGTCATGATATTGATTTTGCTACAGCCTGATAAATTAAGAATAAGCTCAATGGATACGGTGAACACATGGCAATTGTAAAATCAAAACCGACCTCCCCAGGTTCGCGCTTTGTAATTCGTGTTAAAAATGACGATTTACATAAAGGAAAGCCTTACGCGGCCTTGTTGGAGAAAAAAAGTAAAACGGGCGGCAGAAATAACCAAGGTAGAATTACTACGCGACATATTGGTGGTGGCCATAAGCAGCATTACCGGGTTATTGACTTCAAACGAATTAAAGATGAAATTCCAGCGGTCGTAGAACGTTTAGAATATGATCCAAATAGAACTGCGAATATTGCATTAGTATTGTATAATGATGGGGATCGGAAGTACATCATTGCACCGAAGGGGCTTGTAGCCGGAGATGAGGTGGTCTCGGGTCCACATGCACCTATTAAAGTCGGTAACTGCTTGCCATTACGAAATATGCCGTTGGGTTCCTTGGTTCATTGTGTTGAGATGAAACCTGGTAAAGGTGCGCAAATAGCAAGAAGCGCAGGAACCTCTGCGCAGCTGGTTGCTAAAGAAGGTGCCCATGTGACCTTACGTTTACGTTCAGGTGAAATGCGTAAAGTATTGGCTGACTGTAGGGGGGTTGTTGGCGAGGTATCAAATTCTGAACATAATTTGATATCACTTGGTAATGCCGGTGCATCAAGAAGACGAGGCATCAGACCCACGGTTCGTGGTGTGGCAATGAATCCAGTGGATCATCCGCATGGTGGTGGTGAGGGTCGTACCTCAGGTGGGCGTCATCCCGTCTCGCCGTGGGGTGTTCAGACTAAAGGGTTTAAAACCCGTAAAAACAAACGTACTGACAATATGATTGTCAGACGCCGTAAGAAAAAATAAGAGAGGTTAGCGTGGCACGCTCTATAAAGAAAGGACCATTTGTTGATCATCATCTACTTAAAAAAGTAGCTGATGCAGTTGAGTCAAACAGTAAGAAACCCATTAAAACATGGTCGCGTAGATCCATGATTCTCCCGGATATGCTGGGATTGACTATTGCGGTTCATAATGGGCGTCAGCATATGCCTGTATTGGTGACTGAGAATATGGTGGGTCATAAACTGGGCGAATTTGCGCCAACGCGTACGTTTAGAGGTCATTTGGCCGATAAGAAATCAAGATAAGGTTTTTTGAAGATGGAAATATCAGCAAGATTAAATAATGCACCCATGTCCGCTCAAAAAGCGCGCTTGGTTGGTGATCAGATCAGAGGGTTGCCAGTAGATAAAGCATTGAATGTTTTGAAATTTAGCCCTAAAAAAGCGGCTGAACTTATGCTTAAAATTCTCGAGTCAGCAATCGCTAATGCAGAACACAACGAAGATGCTGATGTTGACGAATTGAAAGTTTCAACTGTGTACGTAAATGAGGGTTCAACGCAAAAACGCCTGCGAACACGTGCTAAAGGTAGAGCGAATCGCATATTAAAGCGTTCGTGTCATATAACCATTAAAGTAACAGAATTCGAGTAGGGGTAATTGTAATGGGTCAAAAGGTACATCCAACGGGTATACGTTTAGGGATAGTTAAAGACTGGACCTCTAGATGGTATGCCAACTCAAAAGACTATCCAGTTTTGTTGGGTCAGGATTTGAAGGTGCGTAGTTTTCTTAAAGAAAAGTTAGCGCATGCGTCGGTAAGCAGGATTCAGATTAACCGTCCAGCAGGCAATGCTCAAATTACCATTCATACGGCCCGCCCTGGTATCGTTATCGGTAAAAAAGGTGAAGATATTGATAGGTTGCGTACCGTGGTTTCGTCGATGATGGGGGTTCCTGTTCAAATTAATGTCGAAGAGATCAGAAAGCCTGAATTAGATGCGCAATTGGTCGCAGAAGGTATTGCGCAGCAATTGGAGCGACGGATTATGTATCGCCGTGCCATGAAACGTTCGGTTACTAATAGCATGCGTTTAGGTGCTGAAGGTATTAAGATTAATCTGGGTGGCCGCCTGAATGGTGCTGAGATAGCCCGTAGTGAATGGTATCGAGAAGGTCGTGTACCGCTGCATACGTTGAGAGCCGATATTGATTACGGTTTTGCTGAAGCTCTAACAACATACGGCATTATCGGTATTAAGGTTTGGATTTTCAAAGGCGAAGTTTTTGGCTATGACAGTCAGGCTAAAACTACTGTTTCAAAAAAAAATAAAAGTAAGTAAAGACGATGCTTCAACCAAAAAGAACAAAATTCAGAAAACAGCAGAAGGGTAGAAATACCGGTATTGCAGTCAGGGGCTCTAGCGTAAGCTTTGGCGAATACGGTCTAAAATCAACTTCCCGTGGGAGATTGACTTCACGTCAAATTGAAGCGGCTCGTAGAACCATTACCCGTCATGTAAAAAGGGGCGGAAAGCTTTGGATTCGAGTGTTCCCGGACAAGCCTATTACTAAAAAACCTCTTGAAGTTAGAATGGGTAAAGGTAAAGGAAGTGTCGAGTATTGGGTTGCTCAGATCAGACCAGGTACCATGCTTTATGAAATTCAGGGTGTTTCTGAAGATCTCGCCCGCGAAGCTTTTAAATTGGCCTCGGCTAAGCTTCCTGTTCAAACAACTTTTACTTCTCGTACGGTAATGTAATGAAAGCAAGTGAACTACGTGAAAAAAATTCACAAGAATTAAATCAAATGTTGACCGATTTAGCGCGTGAACAATTTAACCTTAGAATGGAGAAAGGCACAGGTCAACTTGCAAAGACCGATTCGATGAAAAAGAATCGTCGCGATGTTGCGCGAATTCATACCATTCTTAAAGAAATGACGGCTTCAGACTCATGAGTGAAAATAAAGAAAATTTACGAACAACCACTGGTCGGGTGGTTAGTAATAAGATGGACAAGACCATAACAATTAGTGTTGAACGTCTTGTAAAACATCCGGTTTACAAAAAGTATATTAAACGTTCGACAAAATTAATGGCTCATGATGCGAATAATGAATGCCAGGAAGGGGACCTTGTAGCCGTGACATCCAGCAGACCACTGTCAAAAAATAAGAAGTGGCTTTTGGTGGAAGTTTTGCATCGTCCAAATAAATAATATCGAAAATATCAGTCAGGATTAATCATGATTCAAACTCAATCAAGGCTTGGCGTTGCTGACAATAGTGGTGCAAAAGAAGTGATGTGTATTAAGGTGTTGGGTGGTTCTCATCGCCGCTATGCAAACATTGGTGACATTATTAAAGTCAGCATTAAAGATGCAATTCCTCGCGGCAAGGTCAAGAAAGGTGAGGTACATAACGCTTTAGTGGTCAGGACGCGCAAAGGGGTACGCAGACCTGATGGCTCTGTTATTCGTTTTGACGGTAACGCAGCAGTAATTCTGAATGCTAATTTACAACCCATTGGAACACGTATTTTCGGCCCGGTAACCCGTGAGTTAAGAACTGAGCAGTTCATGAAAATTGTATCGCTTGCTCCAGAAGTGCTTTAAGTAGATAAGGTCTCAAAATGAATAAGATCAAAAAGGGTGATGACGTGTTGGTCCTCACTGGCAAAGATAAAGGTAAGCAAGGGGTGGTAAGCCACCTTGTCGGTGATGATAGAGTCATGGTCTTAGGTGTGAACCAAGTCAAGAAACATCAAAAACCCAATCCGCAAAAAGGTATTGAAGGCGGTATTGTTGATAAAGCAATGCCTATACATATTTCAAACGTGGCTTTATATAATCAAGCAACCAAGAAAGCTGACAAAGTTGGTTTTAAAACGCTTGATGATGGCACTAAAGTGCGTTTCTTTAAATCCAACAATGAAATTGTTGACGCATAAAATCCGGATAATCGATCATGGCTCGTTTACAAACAGAATATAAAGAAAAAATAGTTCCTGAGTTAACCAAAGAATTTGGTTTTAAGTCAGTTATGGAAGCACCGAGAATCACTAAAATAACCTTGAATATGGGTGTAGGTGAAGCGGTTGCTGATAAAAAAGTAATACAGGCAGCAGTGGCTGACATGGAGAAAATTGCCGGTCAGAAAGCTATTATTACCAAGGCAAGAAAATCTATTGCGGGATTTAAAATTCGTGATGATATGCCCATTGGTTGTAAAGTCACCTTGCGCAGTGAGCGTATGTATGAATTTTTAGATCGTCTGATCAGTATTGCGATTCCGAGAATTAGGGATTTTAGAGGCATGAGTAGTAAAAGTTTTGATGGGCGTGGTAATTATTCCATGGGTGTTACAGAGCAAATCATTTTTCCAGAAATTGATTACGATAAGATTGACAAGATTCGTGGCTTGGATATCACCATTACTACAACGGCTAAAAATGACGAAGAAGGTTTGGCCTTGTTGAAGCATTTTAATTTTCCATTTAAGACTTAAAGGCTACGTTATGGCTAAGAAATCAATGATTGCTCGTGAACATAAACGCGAAAAATTAGTTAAAAAGTTTTACGAAAAGCGTCAGGAATTGAAAGCGCTTATCATCAATCCGAATACTTCTCGGGAAGATCGTCAAACTGCTCAAATCAAGTTGCAAAAGCTACCAAGAGATTCCAGCGGAGCTAGATTGCGTAATCGTTGTAGCCTAACGGGTCGTCCGCACGGTTATTACAGAAAATTTGGCCTTGGGCGTAATAAATTAAGGGAATCAACCATGCGTGGTGAAGTGCCCGGGCTTTCTAAAGCGAGCTGGTAATCATCCCTAATATTAAAGAGTTGGAGCAAAACTTATGAGTATGTCAGACCCGGTATCGGATATGTTAACCCGGATTAGAAACGGCCAATCAGCCAGTAAACAGTTGGTAGCTATGCCGAGTTCTACAATGAAATTGTCAATTGCTAACGTATTAAAAGAAGAAGGTTACATCGCCGATTATGCCGTTGAGAAAAACGGTAATCATGACGAGTTAAACATTACGTTGAAATACTATCAGGGTCGCCCTGTCATTGATAAAGTTACCCGAGTCAGCAGACCCGGTTTACGTATTTATAGGTCAAAAGATGAATTGCCATCGGTTTTAGATGGTCTTGGAATTGCCATCATTTCGACCTCTAAAGGTGTAATGACTGATAGAGCCGCACGTGCTATTGGTAACGGTGGCGAAGTCATCTGTACAGTCTGTTAAAATTAGGATAAATCAATGTCAAGAATAGCGAATAATCCTGTTGTCATCCCTGCCGGTGTTGATATTAATTTGGATGGAAGCAATATAACTGTCAAAGGTTCAAAAGGGCAGTTGACGCAGGCTTTGCATAAAACCGTCAGTTGTGATGTGGCCGATAATCTTTTACAGGTCACTTGGGACAAAGCGGATAAAAAAGCATCGGCACAAGCGGGTACGGCACGGGCGAATATTTCTAATATGGTAGTCGGTGTAACCGTCGGTTTTGAAAAGAAGCTGGCCTTGATTGGTGTAGGTTACCGTGCTCAGCTTAAAGGTAAGGCATTGAACTTATCTTTAGGTTTATCACACCCCGTTGAATACTCGGTGCCTGAAGGGATTACGATTGAAACCCCTAGTCAGACAGAAATTATTGTTAAAGGCAGTGACAAACAACAAGTGGGTCAGGTTTCAGCAGAAATAAGAGCTTATCGACCACCGGAGCCTTATAAAGGTAAAGGTATTCGTTATGCAGACGAGCATGTTGTAAGAAAAGAAGCTAAAAAGAAATAAGGTAAATTAATGAATAAATTAGCAGCCAGACACAGAAGGCGCATTAAGGCGCGTAGCCATATTAAGCGGCTCGCTGTCAATCGCTTGACGA
>DTSI01000027.1:28624-33175 GCA_012965425.1 Methylococcaceae bacterium | reverse complement strand
CGTCACAACATATTTATGCCCAGGTTATTAGCGCGGATGGTAATTCTACCCTAGCAAGTGCATCAACTACTCAGGCGGATGTTAAGTCTTCATTGAAGAATACAAGTAATGTTGAAGCAGCAAAAGCTGTTGGTAAACACATCGCAGAAAAGGCAATAGCAGCCGGTATTACCGAAGTTGCTTTTGATCGTTCAGGTTTTAAATATCATGGTCGCGTGAAAGCTCTAGCAGATGCTGCACGTGAATCTGGTTTGCAATTTTAGGGGATTAGACGAATGGCTACAGCACCTTCTCAAGGTAACACAAACACCGACGGGCTTGAAGAAAAGCTGGTTTCAGTACGTCGAGTGGCTAAAGTGGTAAAAGGCGGTCGTGTTTTTGGCTTTTCTGCACTGACAGTTGTCGGTGATGGAGAAGGACGCGTTGGCTATGGCGTCAGTAAGGCGCGCGAAGTTCCGAATGCGATTCAAAAATCAATGGATCAAGCGCGTAAGAATATGCGTCAGGTTTCATTAAAAGGGGACACCTTACAATACTCGATTATGGCTTCGACAGGCGCTGCGAAAGTTTATATGCAGCCGGCTTCAGAAGGGACCGGTATTTTAGCTGGCGGTGCGATGCGGGCTGTATTTGAAGCCGTCGGTATTCATAACGTTTTAGGGAAATGTATTGGTACGAATAATCCTATTAACGTAGTTCGGGCAACCATTAACGGGCTGGCCGAAATGACAGATGCAAAACAGGTGGCAGCGAAACGCGGTCTATCTGTTGACGAGATTACAGGATAATAGTGATGGCCACACAAAAGACAGTCAAGGTCACCATGACCAAAAGTAAAATTGGTCGTTTACCTAAGCATAAAGCGTGTTTAAGAGGTTTGGGTTTACGAAAAATCAATCAAACAGTTGAGGTAGTTGATACACCTGAAAATCGGGGCATGATCAATAAAATCTCATACATGCTTAGAGTAGAGGCGGAATAATGTATTTAAATACCATTAAACCGAGTGCTGGAACAAAGAAAAAAGCCAAAAGAGTGGGTCGTGGAATTGGGTCTACCTTAGGTAAAACCTGTGGTCGCGGTCATAAAGGGCAAAAATCCAGAAGCGGTGGTTTTCATAAGGTTGGTTTTGAGGGTGGACAAATGCCTTTGCAACGTCGTTTACCTAAAGTGGGTTTTAGTTCTCGCTCTAAAAAATATACAGCAGAAGTTAGGTTATCAGAGCTTAAAGGTTTGAATGTTGAGATTATCAGTCTACAAACCTTGATTGAAAATAATCTAGTTCCGGCAATTACCAAAAAAGCAAAAGTAATTATGTCCGGTGAACTTAATGAGGCAGTGAGCATTCAGGGGTTAGGGGTAACGCCCGGTGCAAAAGCTGTGATTGAATCCGCAGGCGGAAAAATAGAGGCGTAAGTGAATACTACAGCAGCGCAAATGCAAAAATCATCAGGACGATTTTCTGAGCTACGCTCAAGATTATTTTTTGTTCTAGGAGCTTTCTTTGTTTATCGTGTCGGTGCTCATATACCGGTACCGGGGGTAGATCCCGAGGCATTGGCTTTGATGTTCAAGCAACAAGAAGGTTCTATTCTGGACATGTTTAACATGTTTTCCGGGGGGGCTTTAAAGCGCTTGAGTATTTTTGCTTTAGGAATTATGCCCTATATTTCGGCTTCGATTATTACCCAGTTAATGGGGGTGATCATTCCTGCGGTTGAACGAATTAAAAAAGAAGGTGAGGCGGGGCGTCGGAAAATCACCCAGTACACGCGCTATGCCACTGTTTTATTGGCAACTTTCCAGTCGATTGGAGTTTCGCTTGCGCTACAATCGCAAACAGCAGGGGGATTACCTGTGGTCGTCAACCCGGGTATTCATTTTGTATTTATTACCGCGGTCACATTGGTGACAGGTACGGTGTTTTTAATGTGGTTAGGTGAGCAAATCACCGAACGCGGTATTGGTAATGGTATTTCGTTGATTATTTTTGCCGGTATCGTCGCAGGACTGCCTTCAGCTATTGGTGGGACCTTGGAATTAGCCCGTACGGGTGAGCTTAACGGTGCCTTTATTATTGCGTTGTTTATTATTGCTTTAGCGGTTACGGCTCTAGTGGTTTTTGTTGAGCGTGGCCAACGACGTATTGTGATTAATTATCCGAAGCGGCAACAAGGTAAAAGAATGTATGCCGGTCAAAGTAGCTTTTTACCATTAAAGTTAAATATGGCCGGTGTGATACCACCTATTTTTGCTTCCAGTATTATCTTGTTTCCATCCACTATTGCCGGTTGGTTTAGTGATGTTGAAGGATTGGGCTGGTTACAGGAAGTTTCCATGGCGTTATCCCCTGGGCAGCCGATCTATGTAATGTTTTACGCATTTGCAATTATTTTCTTTTGCTTTTTCTATACAGCATTAGTATTTAATGCCAAAGACACGGCGGATAATTTAAAGAAATCAGGCGCTTTTGTACCCGGTATACGGCCTGGAGCACAGACCACTATATTTGTTGATAAGGTGTTGACGCGGTTAACTTTAATTGGTGCTGTTTATATTACCGGTGTCTGTTTGTTGCCGGAATTCCTGATTGTTTACTGGAATGTTCCTTTTTACTTTGGCGGTACATCGTTATTGATTATTGTCGTAGTGGTTATGGATTTCATGTCACAGACACAAACGCTTATGATGTCTCAGCAATATGAAGGCATTATGAAGAAAGCGAATTTTAAAAAATAAATTTATTTAGAAAATAGGAAAAGCTGATGAAAGTAAGAGCTTCCGTCAAGAAAATGTGTAGAAACTGTAAAGTTATTAAGCGTAATGGGGTCGTCCGTGTTATTTGTAAAGACGGTCGGCATAAACAGCGTCAGGGTTAGTTTTTTATTGAGCTAAAGCAAGGGGGATGGTATAATTCCCCTCTTAACTTGAGAGTTTGTAATAGGAGATCAGTTAGATGGCACGTATTGCCGGAATAAATATATCAGATCATAAACATGCCGTCATAGCGTTGACTGCAATTTATGGTATTGGTCGTACAACAGCAAAAATAATATGTGATGAGGTCAAAATTAAGCCGGATGTTAAAATCCGTGAGTTGACTGAAGAGCAATTAGAGTTAATTCGTAGCGTGGTTTCAAAGGTAACCGTTGAAGGTGATCTGCGTCGAGAAGTCACTATGAATATTAAACGGTTAATGGATTTAGGTTGTTTTCGAGGTATTCGCCATAGACGTGGCTTACCGTTACGTGGTCAGAGAACCAAAACCAACGCAAGAACGCGAAAGGGTCCAAGAAAACCCATTCGTAAATAACAGCAGTTAAGAGGATAGAATATGGCAGCTCCGAGCCGTAATAAAAAAAGAGTTAAAAGAGAAGTCGCCGATGGGATTGCCCACGTACATGCCTCTTTTAATAACACCATTATTACTATTACAGACCGTAAGGGTAATACACTATCTTGGGCCACAGCCGGTGGTTCAGGTTTTCGAGGTTCCAGAAAAAGCACGCCTTTTGCAGCGCAGGTGGCAGCAGAAAGAGCCGGTGAAGCGGCAAAGGAACACGGGGTTAAAAACCTTGATGTTTTGATTAAAGGCCCGGGTCCGGGT
Source organism: Methylococcaceae bacterium (assembly GCA_012965425.1). Classification (GTDB taxonomy): domain Bacteria; phylum Pseudomonadota; class Gammaproteobacteria; order Methylococcales; family Methylomonadaceae; genus OPU3-GD-OMZ. The sequence continues at coordinate 29,568 of DTSI01000027.1, read as the reverse complement.
CGTGATTCCACCATACGGTCGCTGAATGCAATTGGGTTTAAGATCAACAGTATTTTTGATGTTACACCGATTCCGCATAATGGCTGTCGTCCGCCTAAGAAACGTCGCGTATAAAGAATTTGGAGTAATTTAGAAATGGCAAGATATTTAGGACCTACCTGTAAACTGAGTCGACGAGAAGGCACAGACTTATTTCTGAAAAGTCGTGGTAAATCGTTAGAAGGAAAGTGTAAATTAGACACGCCTCCGGGACAGCACGGGGTCAGACGAAACAGACCGTCAAACTATGCTTTACAGTTACGCGCCAAACAACGAATGCGTAGAATTTACGGTGTTTTAGAAAAACAGTTTAGAAATTACTATAAAGCCGCGGCCGGTCAAAAAGGTTCAACGGGTGAGAACTTGTTGAATTTATTAGAAACACGGCTTGATAATGTGGTTTACAGAATGGGTTACGCTGCAACACGTGCAGAAGCCAGACAACTGGTTTCACATAAAGCGATCCAAATTAATGGTAACATTAATAACATTCCTTCGGCGAAAGTTGGTCCGGGCGATGTCGTTTCAATCCGTGAAAAATCAAAAACACAATTACGTATTATTGATGCGTTAACGGTTGCTGAGCAGTACGGTTTTCCTATTTGGATGGATATTGATGTTAAAGCGATGTCCGGTACGTTTAAATCCCTCCCAGAGCGTGTTGATTTGGGTAGTGATATGAATGAATTACTGGTTGTTGAGCTTTATTCTAAATAATTGATTTATTGAGGTTGCTTATATGCAGAATCCGTTATCCGGATTGTTAAGACCTGGTATGGTTCAAGTTGAAACCATTAGCGCGAACCATTCTAAAGTTATCATTGAGCCACTGGAACGTGGTTTTGGTCATACTTTAGGGAATGCGTTAAGGCGAGTTATTTTATCGACTATTCCTGGTTTTGCTT
>DTSI01000027.1:0-28599 GCA_012965425.1 Methylococcaceae bacterium | reverse complement strand
GTAGAGGGTGTTCAACATGAATACTCATCTATCGAAGGGGTTCAGGAAGATGTGATTGACATCATTCTGAATCTTAAGAATTTAGCCATTACGCTTCATGAAAAAACAGAAGTTGAGCTGACTGTATCAAAACAAGGGCCCGGTGAAGTGTTAGCCGGTGATATTGCGTTAACGCATGATGTTGAAATTACTAATCCTGAGTTAGTGATTGCGAATATAACGCAAGATGTTAGTTTTAATCTTAAGATGGTTGTTAAAGCTGGGCGTGGCTATGAGTCTGCTGCTGATAGAAAGAAGTTAACGGATGATAATAGCTCGGTTACCGCTATTCAAATTGATTCAGCATTTAGCCCAATTAATAATGTTGCCTATTCGGTTGATAAAACCCGGGTTGATCAGCGCACTGGCTTAGACAAATTGATTTTGACTCTGGAAACCAATGGTACGGTAGATCCGGAAGATACCATCAAGATGGCGGCGACTGTTCTACATGACCAGCTTTCAGTTTTTGTTGATTTTGACAAAGTCTCTGAACTTGAGGTGGTTGAAGTCAATGAACCTGAAGAACAGTATGATCCCGTTCTGATGCGTCCGGTTGACGATTTGGAACTGACCGTTAGATCAGCGAATTGTTTAAAAGCAGAAAATGTTTTTTACATCGGTGATTTGATTCAACGTACTGAAAACGAATTACTTAAAACACCGAATTTAGGCAAGAAGTCATTGACTGAAATCAAAGATGTATTGGGAACCAAAGGACTGACCTTGGGCATGCGTCTTGAAAACTGGCCTCCAGAAGGTTTAGCACGTCGTATTGACGATAATATTTAAAAAATAATAAGGTTTGCGTCGAAATGAGACATCGTAAAACAGGTAGAAAATTAAATAGGAACAGTAGTCACCGTAAAGCATTGTTCAGCAATATGGTAAATTCCTTGATTAAACATGAAATCATTAAAACGACGTTACCCAAAGCTAAAGAGCTGAGAGGGTTTGCTGAGCCGTTGATTACTTTGGCTAAAAGTGACTCGGTAGCCAAGCGTCGTTTAGCCTTTGCGCGGTTGCGTGATAAAGATTCAGTGGCTAAATTATTTACAGAATTAGGCCCTCGTTATCAAGAGCGTCCAGGCGGTTATTTACGGGTGCTTAAATGTGGCTTTAGAACAGGCGATGCAGCGCCAATGGCCTATGTTGAGTTAGTCGATCGACCCGAACCGGTGAGTGATGATGCTTAATCGCTAAGGGTTCTTAACTGTTAAAAAAAGCCGGATTAAATCCGGCTTTTTTTTGTCTTGGCAAAACCAGAACGGATTATTTTTCCAGTAATTCAAGTTTACCTTCTTTGCCATTCCACTCTTCAGCATCTTCTAAAGGGTCGCCGACATCGGTAATAATGGGCCATGACTTAGCCAGCTCAGCATTGAGTTTAATAAAGGCTTCCTGGCCTTCAGGGAGTTCGTCTTCCGAGTAGATTGCTTCTGCAGGACATTCAGGTTCGCACAAGGTGCAATCAATGCATTCGTCTGGGTCAATCACCAGAAAATTAGGCCCCTCATGAAAGCAGTCGACAGGACAAACGTCAACGCAATCGGTGAATTTACATTTGATGCAGTTTTCAGTGACAACAAAGGTCATAACTTATTCCTAAAAGTAATTAATAGTTAACCGGTGAATAATAGCAGAATGGGGTGTTAAAAAAAACAGTCTCACTTAGGTGAAGGCTAATTTTAAACCCATTAAAAAAAGGATTAAGGCAATGGTGGGGCGAAGGATTCGGTCTGAGAGTTTTTTGCCAAAGTAACTGCCAGCATAAACCGCGGGTACGCCGCCGATTAACAGTCCCCAGAGCAGACCAAAGTCGACACTGCCTAAGTGCATATGACCGGCCCCGGCAATTAAAGTTAGAGGCACCGCGTGGGCAATATCGGTGCCGACAATTTTAATAGCAGATTTTTTTGGATGTAGGATAAATAAGATCGCCGTGCCGATGGCACCGGCTCCGACCGAAGACAGGGTCACGACAATACCCAATAGAACACCACAAAGAGTGGTTATAGCCGGGCGTTTGTGGCGCAGGTGAGTGCGCAGATTTCTACCCACGGCTTGGTCGCCCCGGGCGGCAATTTTGTTTTTTAATAACACTAAGGCCGCCGTTAGGATCAACATCAGGCTTAAGGTGCCCATAATCATCCCTTCCATAGCGCGTTGTTGTTCCTGAAAGACACTAAAGTAGGCAATGGTAGCCAATGAACTGGGCACACTGCCGGTAAGGAGGTATTTAACCACCCGCCAGTCAATGGTTTTATGGCGGTGGTGAAAGGCAATGCCAGTGCATTTGGTGATTGCGGCATAAATCAGGTCAGTGCCCACGGCAACAGCGGGGTTAATACCGTAACCTAAGACCAGAATCGGTGTCATCAGTGAGCCACCACCGACACCGGTCAGGCCGACAATAAAACCCACCAGAGCGCCCGCAGTAATATCAATTATATCCACAATTTTATAAAGGTATGATTTGAACTAGAGCTACTATAAGGCAATAGAGATATAAATATAAGTGATATTATGTTATTTATATATAACTATAAATAATACTCTAATGAAGATTCATCATTTCAATGCCCTGATCGCGGTAGTTAAGCATAATTTTAGTATTTCATCTGCAAGTGATGGTTTGTCTTTAACGCAACCAGCGATCAGTAAGCAAATTCAACAATTTGAAGCAGAACTTAATCTGAGTTTGTTTATTAGGAATGGGAAGCGTTTAGTTGGATTAACCGATAGTGGTCAAGAGGTTTATCGGCGTGCATTGGATGTAATTAATAAAATTGATGATATTTATCAGTTCTCTTACGAGAGTGTGGGTAACCAAGGTGCGTTATCTGTTGCCACTACTCATACACAGGCTCGTTATGTATTACCTCGGGTTATCAATCGTTTTCGTTCTATTTATCCTGATGTAAAGTTAGCGGTACATCAGGGCTCTCCAAAGGAGGTAGCACAACTAGCGTTGGAAGGTGAAGTTGATTTAGCGATTGCAACGGAGGCCGTTGGGGAAGAAAACGGATTGGTAACCTTGCCGTGTTATCAATGGAATCGATGTGTGGTGACGCCACACGACCATCCATTAACACGGCAGAACAAATTGAGCTTAGCGCAGTTAAGTGATTATCCAATTATTACTTATGGTCTTGGTTATACGGGACGTCATCGCATTGATGAGGCTTTTGAACAGGCGGGATTGGTCTCGAATATTGTCTTAACTGCAGTGGATTCCGATGTAATCAAAACGTATGTGCGCTTAGGAATGGGAGTCGGAATCATTGCTAATATGGCATACAGTTATGAAGAAGATAGGGATTTAGTCGCTACGGATGCAAGGGGACTGTTTGGTACCAGTTATTCTCATGTGGCGATTCGAAAGGATAAGTATATCAGGCCCTTTATTTTTAAGTTTATTGAAATGTTGGCGCCCCATTTGACAGAAGAAATTGTTATTAAAGCATTACGTGAATTAGATCCAATTGAGCGTAAACAGTTATTGATATCAATAACTTTGCCCTCTTATTAGGCGCTGATGGTATTCTGGAAAAAGAGTCTGCGTGGTTGACTTATTGTGTGACTTCAGCATGAACTGCTGAGTTGAAGAGGTCGGCAAAAAAACCTTTTTTGCCACTGATCTTACGAGCATTGGCATTGGCAAGACCTAATCGTGCTTCATTTTTTAACTGGTTATCAGCAAATTTTTGGGTCTCGCGAACCGGTGCATTAATCGCTTTGGTAAAAAAGTGACTGGCTTTAGTGGGTTCATTGTGGCTGAGTAAGAATTCACCGTAAAAATAGTTACTGTCGATACCTTGGGGGTTAATTGACAGGGCCTTTTTTAATGAATGCTCCGCTTTTTGGTCATTGCCAAAAGCAATGGGCCAGCCGGGAACCAGTGAATAAAGGCTGCCCAGTGTTACAAAAGCCGAACCATCCATTGCTTTGGGGTTAATGGAAATGGCTTTAATTAACAAATCTTGGGCGCGGTGTATGGATGAGAGTGCACTAAAACTGTTTTCTTGTTCGGCGCGGGTCGCTAGTGTAATGGCTTGCCAGATTAAAAGTTCGGCGTGATCTGGGTAGGTGCTGTTTAGTTGGTTAATGCGATCCAGTAACTGACTGTATTGGTAATGTTGTTGCGCTTTATCGGTGCTGTAGTAGGTTTTAGCCCAAGACCGTTCGATCTCAGTGACCGTATCGGCATACTCACTCGCCGTTAACTGAAAGGAAAGCAATAAGAAAGCAATAGTCAGTAGTTTTTGCATTATAGATAGAGAATAACCATTGATGGATAATAACTATAGCGCGCAGTCAATGCTAAAGCAACTATTTATTGCAAGTAAGCAACAATAGTTGTTATTTTACAACAAGCCGGTTACCAGGAGGAATAAGGCCGCTTAACTAATTGATTATTATAATATTTATGTTCTAAGGTTACTTCTGTACCGAGCCAGTCCGGTTTTGCAAAGATTTCATCGCTTGAGGTGAGTTCAATTTCAGCGACGATAAGACCGTCATTATCACCATAGAACTCATCAATTTCCCAAGTATGTTGTTGGTAAGGGACGAGGTGGCGGGTTTTGTCTATTAGCGGTTTTTGGCAGAGGTTATTGATTATTTCTTCGGCGTCATGAAGCGGTATAGGGTATTCGTATTCATCTCGCTGGTTGCCGATAGCTGCTTGTTTAAGGTTAAGCCAAGCCTCCGTATTACTGATGCGAATACGGATCGACACGTTGCTGTTACTGGATAAATAGCCTTGTTTATAATGCGTTGAACAAATGATCCCCGTGCGCCAGTTGTTATTAGCAAGTAGAAATTTATGTTCGATTTCAATGGCCATGATCGTAAAAGGGTGAAGTTATGTGGTTAGGAGGGGGAGTAAAAGTCACGGCGGTTTTATAAAAATTTGTGGCTACCATCGCAAAAAGGCGGTGTTTTGGTTTGCGTACAGCCGCATAGAAAAACTGTTTTATTATCCTCAGCAATAAATGAGAGTGAACGTTTATTGGTGTCTGCTGTTTTATGGGTGCCGTCACAAATAGGCCTTTTTTTACTCAGACCACAACGACACCAACAGTAGCGTTTTCCTTCTTCAACTGTTAACGCCGTTGGTTGGTTTTTATTTTCACTCATGGATAACCTATTAATTTAAATAGATAGGATTATAAATTAGCGAACAGCTAATGTCATGCCATGCTTATTGATTTAAGGGGAGTAGTTCAGTATGATTCAGGCTTTTTTCATCACACTCATTGGTTTTGGGCAATGGGTTGTTTATTTTGCTTAGCTTAATTAGGAGATTTTTTTTATGGCTTTTGAATTGCCAGAATTACCATATGCAATGGATGCGTTAGTCCCTCACATTTCTCAAGAAACACTTGAGTTTCATTACGGCAAACACCATCAGACTTATGTTACCAATTTGAATAAGTTAGTGGCCGGTACTGAATTTGAAGGACAATCTCTTGAACGGGTTGTGGAACGGTCGACGGGGGGTGTTTTCAATAATGCCGCACAGATTTGGAATCATACTTTTTATTGGAACAGTCTGTCTCCTAATGGCGGCGGTAATCCGGCCGGAGCGCTAGCCGATGCCATAACAAAGAGCTTTGGTTCTGTCGCCAATTTTAAGGAACAGTTTGAAAAATGCGCGGTTACAACTTTTGGTTCTGGTTGGGCATGGTTAGTTAAAAATTCTGATGGCAGTTTAGCGTTGGTGAGTAGCAGTAACGCGGCGTGCCCATTAACGGAGGGTCAAATCCCGTTGTTAACGTGTGATGTCTGGGAACATGCTTATTATATTGATTACCGTAATGCGCGCCCACAATACCTGAAAGCATTTTGGGCATTGGTTAACTGGGATTTTGCCGCTAGAAATTTTTCAGCATAAGGTGATTTAGTCGGCTTTTAAGGCATGGGTTTTTAAGGGAAGGTCTGCTGAGAGATCAGTGGGCCTTTTTTTAACGGTTATAATTTGTTAGGCGGTGATGCGGGGTGATTGCCTTGCCAGAAACTGGCTAAAATAGAACCTGATAGGTTGTGCCAAATACTAAAGAGTGCGCCCGGTAAGGCGGCTGTGATGGAAAAGTATTTAATGGCTAAAGCGACACTGAGTCCTGAATTTTGCATGCCAACCTCAATGGCGAGTGTGCGGCAAGTACGCTGATCGTAGTGTAATAGCTTAGGGATTTGATAACCCACGGTAAGCCCTAAAATATTGTGCAGCATAACCGCTATAATGATGGGAATAGAGATCATTAAAAGATTGTCGTGGTTTAACGCAACGATAATCGCAATAATAGTGATGATTGAAAGACTAGAAATGATCGGCAGCAGATTTTGTACTGGGTGTAAATAAGCCGCAAACCAGGTATTGATCAGCGTACCGGCCAGAACCGGTAAAAAGACCATCATCATGATGCTTTGCATCATGGCGCCGATGGGAACGGGTATGCTCTGATCCAGATATAGATAAGTGAGTACCGGCATAAGCACAGTGGCGCAAAGGGTTGAACTGAGTGTCATCAGGATAGATAAAGCTACATTACCCTTGGCCAAAAAGCAGATCACATTGGAGGCTGTGCCACCGGCACTACTACCGACCAGTATCAGCCCAATGAATAGTTCAGTCGGTAATGATAAGCTGGCGGCAATTATCCAGGCAAATAAGGGCATGAAGAAAAATTGGATAGCCAGTACTAGACCGATGAGCATGGGTTGCTTCGTGGCTGCTTTAAAATCGGTCAGTGTCAGCGTTAAGCCCATGGCAAACATAACCATAGCCAATAACGGAATAATAAAGGGCTTTAAAGTTGAAAACTCGCTGTTGTAGAAAAAAGCAAGCACGGATGCAAGGATTGCAAAAACAGGAAAAAGCAGCGTGAGTTTGGAAGTCATGGTTGTTTAGTCGTGCTAATAGCTAGGCGTTCAGTCAGTAACAGGTAGGCTGGTAGTGTAGCGTTAATAGGTTTTAGGGAATGAATTTTTTTAAGTGTTTTTTTTTGTACAGGTTTTTTAAAAAATGGTCATAACAAATGGTGTGCATTCGCAGGCTGATATTAAAAAGCTTAAAAAGAAAATAACGCTCTGCTTAAGTCGTGATAGATTCCTTTTAAAGTGGGAATTAGACCGTTTGCTCAACGAGCAACGGCAAGGGCAAATGAATGATGAAAAGTTTTTACAGTTAATCGATAAAATTACGCACTCGTTGCAAAAAAAAGAAAATCGTCAAGCCTCAATACCCACATTAGCGTTTCCGGATCTGCCTATTTCAGCAAGAAAAGATGAAATTGCACAACTCATCAGCGCCCATCAAGTGGTGATTGTTTGCGGTGAAACCGGCTCTGGAAAGACGACACAATTGCCAAAAATATGTTTGTCCATCGGGCGCGGTTGTGCCGGATTTATAGGTCATACCCAACCGAGGCGCATTGCTGCACGGGCGGTTGCTAACCGGATTGTTGAAGAATTAGGTGAAACAATGGGGCAATCCGTCGGTTATAAAATAAGGTTTCATGATAAGACTCAAGAGAATTCGTTAGTTAAGGTTGTGACTGACGGTATTTTATTGGCCGAAATACAGGCGGATCGTTTTTTATCAAAGTATGACACCTTGATTATTGATGAGGCGCATGAACGAAGTTTAAATATCGATTTTTTATTGGGCTATTTAAAATGGTTATTGCCCAAGCGCCCGGATTTAAAGCTAATTATTACCTCCGCGACCATTGATCCACAACGCTTTTCAAAGCATTTTAATAATGCGCCCATTATTGAAGTTTCAGGACGAACCTACCCGGTAGAGATTCGTTATAGACCTATTGAGGCCGATGTCGAAGATAAAGAAGAGGCTTTGGAGATACAGACGGCCATCGAGGTAGCAGTTCAGGAATTGTATCGCGATATGCGGGGCGATATTTTGATCTTTTTAACCGGTGAGCGCGATATTAGGGACACCGCCGATACCTTACAAAAATCACATGGTCAGGTTTTTGATATTTTGCCGTTGTATTCAAAATTAAGTATCAGTGAGCAAGAGCGCATTTTCAAACCGGCAACGAAACCGCGTATTGTCTTAGCAACTAATGTTGCTGAAACGTCATTAACCGTTCCCGGTATTCGCAGTGTTATTGATGTGGGTCTTGCCCGAATTAGTCGCTATAGTCAGCGTAGTAAAATTCAACGGTTGCCGATAGAAGCCATTTCCAGAGCCAGTGCCAATCAACGGGCGGGCCGTTGCGGTCGGGTCGCACCCGGTATCTGTATCCGATTGTATTCAGAACAAGACTATTTAAATAAACCTGAATTTACCGAGCCTGAGATTCTAAGAACTAATTTAGCATCGGTTATTTTGCAGATGACCACGTTAAAGTTGGGTGATATGACCGAATTTCCATTTCTAGAACGGCCCGATAATAAGATGATCCGTGATGGGGTTAAAGTGCTTCATGAAATTAATGCCTTAGATCTAAAAGAACGTATGACGCCCTTAGGGCATCAAATAGCACGATTGCCTATCGACCCCAAATTAGCGAGAGCATTAATAGGGGCTAACCACTACCATTGTTTAACAGAGATCAGCATTATAGTGTCAGGGCTTAGCATACAAGACCCGCGTGAGAAGCCGGTTGATAAAATGCATTTAGCAGAAGCCAAGCATGCAGCGTATAAGGCAGAAAATTCGGATTTTCTTAGTTTTTTAAAACTGTGGACTAAATATGAGGCTAAAAAAGCTGAACTTTCAAATAACAGGCTTAAGAAATATTGCCGTGAGAATTTTCTTTCTTTTGTTCGTATGCGGGAATGGCAAGATGTCCAACAGCAAGTTAATCTGGTGCTTAGAAATGAGTTGAAATTTAAAGCGAATCAGGCGCCGGCAAGTTATCAGGAAATTCATCAGGCGTTATTAACGGGTCTTTTATCTAATATTGGTTTTAAGCATGAACAGTATGAATACCTTGGGGCGCGCAACCATAAGTTTTTTATTTTTCCAGGCTCAGGGCAGTATAAATTACGACCCAAGTGGATAGTGGCAGCAGAGCACGTTGAGACCAGTAAAGTCTATGCCCGTAATGTCGCTAAAATTGAACCGGAGTGGATAGAAGAGAATGCGCAACATTTAATAAAGCGTAGTTATTATGAACCGCATTGGGAGAAAAAAGCCGGGCGTTGTGCTATTTTTGAGCGTACGGCTTTGTATGGACTAACACTTCGAACAAAACGAAAAATTCCTTATGAGCATGTGGATCCAGAAGCAGCACGCGCTATGTTTATTCGGTTTGGATTGGTTTATCAGGAGTATCAGACGTCGGCTCTTTTTTTTAAAGAAAATCAACGGTTACTGGAAGAGCTAGATTATATTCAGCATAAAGGCCGACGCGTAGATTTGATCGAAGGTGAAGAGTGGCTCTATGATTTTTATGATAAAAAGATAGCGGCATCGGTTGTCAGTGGCGTGACCTTTGAGAAGTGGCGTAAAACGGCTGAAAAGACGCAACCTAAATTATTGTTTTTGATAAAAGAAGATATTGCCCGGGAACAAGACTTGACTGTTAGTGAACAGGAGTTTCCGGATGAAATAGTTGTTGGACAAAGTCGTATTAAGTTGCAGTATAAATTTGAACCCGGAGACCCTGACGATGGTGTTACGGCTGAATTACCGATTCAACAACTCAATCAATTAGTTAATGAACCCTTTGAGTGGTTAGTGCCTGGTTTACGGCATGAAAAGTTATGTGCCTTGATGAAAGCGCTTCCTAAGCAGTGGCGTAAAAAATTTGTTCCGGTTCCGCAAACCATTGATCGCTGTTTAGAAATTGAACCGGATTATCAGGGTAATATGGGTCAGTGGTTGAGCGATCGTCTGCGGCGTTTAACGGGAGAGTCGGTTCCCTTAAATTTATGGCAGGTGGCGAGTATTGCTGAGCACTTGATTATGAATTTTAAGGTCGTCGGAGATGATGGAAAATTAATCGCTACGGGGCGTAATCTGCAAGTGCTTCAACAGACTTTTAACAAAGCGTCGGTGATTAGTTTTAAGCAAATAGCGCAAGATGAACTGAATTTGACAGGCTATATTCAATGGGCATTTGATGCCATTCCAAAGCATTATCGTTTTCAAAAAGACGGGCAAGATTATCTGGGTTTTCCAGCGCTTATTGATGAAGGAGAAACGGTAGGATTGAGGTTATTAGAAACTGAATTTAAAGCACAACAAAGCCATATAATTGCTTTAGTCCGACTTTTTCAATTGACATTAAAAAAAGAACGAAAATATTTATTAAAGAACCTGGCATTGGGTGCGGATATTGAGCTTGCTTATGAGAACTTACCGCGACACCCTTACCTTGAAAAAAGTGTAGCGACAGAGTCGCTCAAGTTTGATTGCCTTTTTCTTTGTTTTAAGGAGGTTTTTGTTGGGGAGTCGGTGGTCAGGTGTTCTGCAGAATTTGAGCAAGCCTTAAAGAAAAAAACCACTTTGTCTGAATTCTCTATTGTGGCTACAACATTGATTCGAGATATCTTGAAAAGTTATTTGCAGCTATCAAGGCAGTTAATGCAGCAAAAGTTGTCTTCTGAGATTACCGAGGAAATAAGAGTGCACCTGAATGGTTTGATTTTTAAGGGGTTTATCAGAGAGATTCCTTATCAACATCTTTTAGCGTATCCGCGCTATTTGAATGCAGTGTGTTATCGGCTTGAAAAGATAACTGAAAATAGTCAGAGAGATCAGCAGAAACTACAAGAGATTAGTCGATTTAACCGACGCTATTGGGGCAGTGTTATGAAAAGATCAGAGCAAGGACCGGTGGTGCCAGCCGCTGAAAATTTCAGGTGGTATCTGGAAGAGTTTAGAGTCTCTTTATTTGCGCAACACCTTAAAACGGCCTATCCTATTTCTGCCAAAAGGCTTGAAAAATTGTGGGATTTTAAATAGTCGTTTTATGCTTTATTTGTTAACGCGGAAATTTTTTGTTCGAGTAATTTTACTTTTTTTATAAGTTTAGGCAGGTGTGTGATAGCGGTATCACTGCGCCTGACATCCATTAAGTTACGTGCGGGGTAACCGGTTATTTTACTGCCAGCCGGGAATGATTTAGAAACACCGGCTTGCGCACCGATAAAGGATTGGTCGCCAATTTCGATGTGGCCGACAAATCCGACTTGTCCTGCTATAAGGACTTGATTGCCGATTTTGGTACTGCCAGAAATACCAGTTTGGGCGGCAATTGCAGTATCTTCGCCAATGATAACGTTGTGGGCAATCATGACTAGGTTATCAATTTTCGCACCTCGTTTAATAACTGTATTATCAACAGCGCCGCGGTCAATAGTTGCGCCCGCACCGATGTCTACATCATCTTCTAAAATGGTGTTACCTAATTGGTGGATACGAACAAATTGGGCGCCATCTTTGGCGTTACCAAAGCCATAACTGCCAATAACGGCGTTGGACCAAATATTACACCGATTTCCAATTTGAGAGCCAAAATGAATAACGACATTGGGGTGAATTTCAACGTTATTACCGAGCTGACAGTTTTCTTCAATAACAACGCCGCTGTGTATTTTACAATCTGAACCGACGGTGCTATTAGCACCGATAACGACGTTTGCACCGATATGGGTGTTGTCGGAAATTTGGCAACTGGGGTCGATACAGGCGCTTGGGTGTATCGATAGGGGTAGATGAGACGACCGGTCTGCTTTAAACAGCGCCACTGTTTTAGCCCAACTCAGATAGGGGTTTTCAGAAACCAATTGAGGTATTTCAAGGTCTGCTATGACACGCCCGACAATAATGGCAGAGGCTTGAGACTGGAGTGCATTGGGTAGGTGCTTGAAATTGGTTAAAAAAGAGATTTCACCTTGTTGCGCAGCAGCCAGTGTAGCCACACCATGAATGGGTTGTGCTGAGTTACCATTAATGAGCTGCGCATTGATTGAGTCAGCTAGTTGTCCAAGTGTTGATGTCATAGGGGTCTTTTTTGAGGTTAAGGCGTTATTGATTCAATGACTTGTTGCTGATAAGCATGTTTGTGGGCGAGATAGTTTTCAGTAAAGGCATGAATGATGTCATGGTCATATTCTTTAATGCCACTGATCAGAATTTTCTTAAAACCGTGTCCAATTTGACCCTCATCGGTTAACACATCAAAGTGTAGATGGGCCTCTCCGCGGCGACCATTGACTTCTAAGGTGTTATCAGCGGGTACGATTTGGTGGTCGGTGAAATTAAGGTGGTGTAATTTAAATGACATGCTTTCGTAGATGACTAAGGGGCGATTAGTGTTGATCATGGTGTTTTGTTCGGCCATGAGTGGTACTAGAACGTGAGGGAAATTGAGACCAGAAAAAGCGACATAATTCTTGATGAAATTTTCCACCTGCCTTTTGTCCGTGGTGTTTTCACCATCGTGATCTACTTTAAGATAGGTATTTGATTTTTCATCATGGATATTGGTTGTGTTTACGTTCTGTTCGGGAAAGATAAGGTTAATACCGTGACCGACCATATTTGAAAAGGTAAAGTGCATATCCGTACTTAAGCCGTATTTTTCCAAGACCAGTGCGAAAAGTAAATCACCCGGGACGCAGAAGCGTTTCGAATCCGGGTCGTGTAGGGGGTTAAAGTCACCGGCGATTTCTTTGGCAAATCGGCTCGCTTGCTCTGCCGCAATCTGAATGGCCGGGTTGGACTTAGAATAGAATTCTTTCAAAAACATAATAACAGTAAAAAAATTTAGTTAGAGAGTATCGTATATGCAACAATTAACTTTTAATTTTACCTGATTCTTGTCGCTAACATAACCATATCAACTGAACAGAGTTAAAATCGTGCGTGATTTTTAATAAACATCACGTTGATAGCGACGGCTTTCAAGTAAATTATCGATATAGCTATTAGCCGCTTGTTCATCAATCCCTGCCTCAATTCTGACAGACTCTATGAGTGCTTTGTGTACGTCTTTGGCCATCCGTTCCGCATCACCGCAGATATAAAAGTAGGCCCCTTTTTCCAGCCATTCATAGATTTCTTTTGAGCGGGCAAGGATTCGCGTCTGGACATAAATCTTTTCTTCTTGGTCTCTGGAGAAAGCAAGGTCTAAATTGGTTAACAGTCCATCACTTTTCATTTGTTCAAGTTCATCGCCATAGAGATAATCGCAGGCTTGGTGTTGATCACCAAAAAACAGCCAGTTTTCACCGCTTGCACCGGTGGCTTTGCGTTCTTCAAGGAACGAACGAAAGGGGGCCAGCCCGGTTCCGGGGCCTACCATAATAACCGGCGTATCAGGATCATTAGGTAAACTGAAGTTTTTGTTGGCATGGACATAAACAGCTAACGTTTCAGGGGGGGCTACTCGGCCATTTAAAAAGGTAGAACAGACACCCTCTCGGTCGCGATCGAAGCTGTTGTAGCGTACCGATCCGACCAGTAACTGAACTTCCTCCGGATGGGCCTTGATGCTGGAGGCTATAGAATAGAGTCTGGCGGGAATGCGCCTTAAAATAGTGATAAAGTCTTGGGCGCTAAAGTTATTTCCGGTGTAGTCTTCGACCAGATCCAGTATTTGTCGACCCCAGATATAGTCTTTGAATTGTGCGCTGTTTTCTTTATCTAATAATGTTTTGAGTGCATCGCTGGCAATTAAGTCAGCATATTTTTCCATGTTGATGCGGCTAAGCGCCGTGATATCAAGCTTTTCTTGAACGGCTTCTTTGAGTGTTAAATCTTCTTTTCCGAGGTTTACGATTTCATCACCGCTCATGTTGAGTGCGTTTAATAGTTGCTCTACATAACGGCTATCATTGAGTGGGTAAACACCCAGCGCATCGCCGGGTTCGTAGCTTAACTCAGAGCCTGTCAGGTCTATTTCAATATGACAGGTTTCCTTAATCGAACCTTCTCCATTGAGGTTAACGACGTTAAGAGTCGGTGCCATAAAGGGGTTTGTTTTGGAAAATTTTGATTTTTTGGTGGAGGGGGTTCCGGTATCACTGCTGGAAACAGCGCCGCCGGCTTCTTCTACGACTGCTTGGTAAAGGGCTAGAATGTTTTCGATCCAGATTTCAGCGGGTTCTTCAAAATCAATATCAGCATCAACGCGATCCAATAGTCGTGTGGCGCCGGTTTTTGCTAAAAAGTCATCGAAGTCTTTGCCGGTTTGGCAGTAAAATTCATAACTGCTATCGCCTAAGGCAAAAACGGCAAATTTTAATTGTGTCAGTTCAGGGGCCTCGCCATTTTTGAAATAGGCGTGTAATTTTCCTGCTGTTAAGGGTGGGTCGCCTTCTCCTTGTGTGCTGACAATGACCAAAAGATACTGTTCATTAGGCAAGTGAGTAACGTTATAATCCATCATGTCTTGGATCTGGACGTTAAAGCCTTTGGCTTTGGCTTGTTCCAGTAAGTCTTCAGCTAAGTGTTCGCCGTTACCGGTTTCAGAGCCGAACAAGATAGTGAGTAAAGGGAGTTGAGCGGTATTGTTGTTCGCGGCGGCGTCATTAAAGTTGCCAGGCGCTACTCCGGAACCACTTAATGCGGCAAAGTAACCGCTGAGCCAAAGCGCTTGAGCGGGACTGGGTTGGCTGTTCGATAAGGCGTTCAGAAAGCCGACTTGGTCAACGGACAATGGGCTCGCTACTAAATTGCTTGAAATGCCGGTTAGGTTGGGCTGAACAGGAATAACCGAGCCATCAGGTGCTAAAGGTCCTTCTAGCGTGATTTCCATTTGCTTTGATAACGGCATGCCGGTTCCTGCGGTATCCGCTTCCATAAACACGCTTGATGTGGGTCCATAAGCCATGAAAATGAGTCCCGGGACGGCATCGGCTCCTTTCTGCGGTCTACAGGTGACTTCAGCGTGAGTGCCATGGATGGAGATCATCCTGACGCGGTCACCTTTAGTTAACCCCAGTCTTGCCATGTCTTCGCCATGAATTTCTATCGTTGATGTTTCATCACGGTAGTCATCTTTTAATTTTCCTGCGTTCAACGACGTGCCTTGTCGGCTGGTACGAACGGGAATCAGGATCATGGTTTCAGCCATAAGTTCACTCCAGATATTTTTTCTAGTTGCAATTAAAGAATACTTTTCGGGTCTTAGCATAAGGTAAACCAATGAGAGAATTCAAATTAAATATTAAAAGAGATTAAATTTCTTACTTCATTTCTTTTTCTTGATAAGGTAGTATCAGGTTTGATTTTTTTGATGGATAGTTGATTGGTAGGGAAATAAGATTAATTGAGATAAAAAATATCAATATCACCCTGATCGCTCGGGCTTTGTCGGGGGTATTGAAAAAATAGGGTAAGGTGAGTGAGATGAGTGGTTCTTCGAAAGTTATAGAAAATGCAATTTGTACGTTTTGTGGTTGTGTTTGTGATGATATTGAATTGACTGTTGATTCGGGTGGTAAGTATATTACTCAAGCGAAGAATGCCTGTGTGCTTGGGAAATCATGGTTTTTAGAGCACAAAGTCGAGGATTTTCCTGTTGCATTGATTGATGGTAAAGAAGCAAGCCTTGAAGAGGCCGTTGAAGCGGCCGCGCAGGTTTTTGTGAATGCAAAGTTTCCGACTATTTATGGGTTAAGCGATACAACGTGTGAGGCGCAAAAAGAAGCGGTTGCCATTGCTGATTATCTTAACGGCAACATCGATACTACAACCTCTGTTTGTCATGGACCCACGGGGATGGCCTTTCAAGGGGTGGGTGAAAGTACGGCGAGTCTGGGTGAAATTAAAAATCGAGCTGATTTTGTCATGTATTGGGGCGGGAATCCGGCGGAAGCTCATCCCCGACATTTCGAACGTTATGCGGTTAATCCTAAAAGCCATTGGTTGCCAAACGGTAAAGAAGACCGAACCATTGCAATGGTGGATATTCGGCCAACACAAAGTTCGATGATTGCAGATATTTTCTTGCAAATAAAACCGGGTAGTGATTTTGAATTATTGTGGGCTATGCGCGCCCTTGTGAAAGGTCGGGCATTTGACCGGTCGGTTGAAGAGCGCACCGGTATCAGTCTTGATCGGTTAGAAGCCTTAGTACAGCAAATGAAGGATTGTCAGTTTGGTGTCTTGTTCTTTGGCATGGGGCTTACGATGACACGGGGGCGACATTTTAATGCCGGGGCGTTATTACAATTAGTGACAGATTTAAATGATTTCACCCATTTTGTCTCTTTGCCCACGCGTGGTCACGGCAATGTGACGGGGGCTGACAATGTCGTTTCTTGGCAGACAGGCTACCCTTTTGGTGTGAATTTTAATCGGGGGTATCCGCGTTTTAACCCCGGTGAATTTACCACCGCTGATGTTTTAGGCCGTGGAGAGGCCGATGCACTGTGTGTTATTGCCAGTGATCCGGGTTCAAACTTTTCAGCAAAAGCAATTGAGCATATCAAATCAATTCCGGTCATCACCTTGGATCCCAAGCCGACGGTGACTAGCCAGCATGCTAAGGTTGCCTTTACCACGGCGACTTATGGAATCAATGTGCCCGGTACGGTGTATCGCATGGACAATGTTCCCTTATCACTACGGCCTGCTTTTGATTCGCCGTTCCCGAGTGATGAAATGGTTTTACGTGCGATCAAAGAGCGAATTTGTGAGTTACGAGGAATAACCTCAAATCATAAACCGGTAGCAGCATAGCCACAAAAATTTGTCTATAAGGTGGGAAAAAATGTCATCCGCAATTCGAATAAAAAATGGAAAGGTTTACGACCCGCTTAATGGGATCGATGGTGAAATTAAGGAGATTTGTGTTCAAGATGGCAAGATTGTTGATTCGGTTCCCGATGACAGTCCTTGTATTGATGCGCATGGAATGGTGGTACTACCGGGTGGGGTAGATATTCATTGTCATATTGCCGGCCATAAAGTGAATTTGGCGCGAAAATTTATGCCAGAAAACAAACGTCACGATGTTTCACCACGGGTGAACGAACTGCGCTCCGGTACCGGAGGCAGTGTCCCGTCCACATTTACGACCGGATATCGTTATGCAACTTTAGGTTATACCACAGCAATGGAAGCGGCTGTTCCTCCTTTAGGTGCCCGGCACACCATTGAGGAATTACATGACACCCCGGTGATTGATAAAGGTTTTTATATTTTGTTGGCAAATAATGTTTGTCTCAATCAATTGCTTGAAAAAGGCCGCATGGAAGAGTTTAGAGAGGCCGTTGCTTGGTGGTTAAATGCGGCTAAAGGCTATGGGGTTAAACTGGTGAATCCGGGTGGGGATGAGCCCTGGAAAGGTCACAAAAACTCTAATGTTCATGATTTGGATGAACAAATTCGCGGTTTTGATTTAACGCCTAGAAAGATCATTAAGGCCCTGATTGATGCCACGAATGATTTAGGGTTGCCGCATCCTGCACATATTCACTGTAATAATTTAGGCCACAGTGGCAATTATACGACGACCATTGAAACGATGAAAACAGCGGAAGGGCGTCGTGTTCATATTACCCATATTCAGTTTCACAGTTATGGCGGTGAAGTCGGTAAGAATCCGACGTCTAAGGCGAAAGAAATCTCGGATTTTATTAATAATAACCCCAATGTTAGCGCCGATGTGGGACAGGTGATGTTTGGTGAGGCGACGATCATGACCGGGGATGCGCCGTTAACGTGGCAACTTCGGAATATGACCAATAAAAAATGGATTAATGCCGATACTGAGTGTGAAAGCGGGTGTGGGATTTTACCCTTTTCTTATCAGGAACATATTTATACCCATGCTTTACAGTGGGCGATTGGCTTAGAACTTTTTTTAATGGCGAAAGACCCTTGGCGGATGGTTCTATCCACCGATCACCCGAATGGGGGGTCGTTTATGAATTATCCAAAATTGATACGATTATTGATGGATAAACAATTCAGGAAAGAACAGGCTGCTTTGGCCAATCAAAAAGCAATTAACAGTACCAGTTTATTAGATTTAGAACGTGAAATGTCAATGTATGAGATTGCGATTATTTCACGCGCCGCACCGGCTAAATTATTAGGGTTGACTCATAAGGGCCATTTAGGTGTAGGGGGTGATGCTGACATTACTATCTATGACGATCAAGAAGATAAAGAAGCCATGTTTAATGCGGCACGTTATGTCATCAAGAGTGGTAAATTTTTTATTAAAGATTATGAATTTTGTTCAGATTTTCAAGGGCGTATTTTGCATGTTGAGCCGGAATACGACCATGCAATTACTCAAAAATTAAGACCTTTCTTTGAAGATTATTACACGATTCAATTCGATAACTATCCGATTGCGGACAGTTATATTCATGACGGAGAAGTGGTGCCGACAAAATCTTTAAGTTAAAGATAACTTAAGTTTTAATAACATAAATTTATTAATAGATATGCTAATTAAATCAACGGAAATTATTGATACCTTCGCAGAAGCCTTTGGGATGTGGGGGAGTCGGGTTATTGTGACCGGAGAAACACCTAAATGGGCGATGGCAGCGGCGCGTTCGATGACTGGCTTTGCAACCTCGGTTATTGGGTGTAAATGTGAGGCGGGTATCGAGGGGTTGTTAACTGAAGATGAAACGCCTGATGGCCGTCCTGGTGTCAGTATTTTGTTGTTTGCAGGGAGTGCTAAAGGGCTGGCTAATCGTTTGGTTGAGCGTGTCGGTCAATGTGTGATGACGTGTCCGACAACCGCCTGTTTTAATGGCTTAGAAGTTGAGGAAACCGTTAATGTGGGGGGTAAATTACGTTATTTTGGGGATGGTTATCAGTCCAGTAAACTATTGGGTGATCAGCGCTTATGGCGGATTCCTGTGATGGAAGGTGAATTTTTTGTCGAGGAGTCTTTTGGTATTCAAAAAGCAGTGGGCGGCGGTAATTTTCTTGTTTTAGGTGAGGACTTAAATATAACGTTGGCGGCCGTAGAAGCCGCTGTTGAAGCAATGCAACTGCCGGGTGTAATCTTACCATTCCCCGATGGCGTGGTGCGCAGTGGCAGCAAGCCTGGGTCAAAGTATAAGGCTTTACCGGCCTCTACGAATGATGCCTATTGTCCATCGTTACGAGGACGAGCACCGCGTACAGAGTTACCTGAGGAGGTGACCTGTGTGTTGGAAATTGTTATTGACGGATTGGATGAAACGGCCGTTAAAGAGGCTATGCGAGTAGGGATTATGGCTGCAGCCAGAGAGGGGATCAGGCAGATTACAGCAGGAAATTACGGCGGTAATTTAGGTCAATACCATTTGCAATTACACGAATTACTACGGGGTTAGTTATGAAGTTATCGTTACACACCTTACCGACTGTTCCTTTAGAAGCAGAAGTGATTTGTCCTGATAAGTTTATTGGCAATAGTCTTGATGCGATTAGTGCCATGACAGTGATGCACGGCAACCAAGCGTGTTCCTTAGCTGATTTCTTTACCCTAACGGATGATGGACTGGAGACGATTGAAGTTGACGGTGATTTATCTAAAGTCAAATTGATTGGCAGTGAAATGACTCAGGGAAAAATTATTATCAAGGGCTCTGTGGGTGCGCACTTAGGCGCTTTAATGACTGGCGGTGAGATTCTGGTTACAGGTAATGCTGAAGATTGGGTCGGCCGTGAAATAAGTGGCGGACGTATTGTCATTAAAGGCGATGCCGGTCATTTAGTCGGAAGTGGTGTGCGAGGCAGTGATACCGGTATTCAAGGTGGAGAAATTATCATTCATGGTAATGCCAAGAATGAGGTCGGTAATGGTATGCGGCGGGGGTTGATTGTGATCGGTGGCAATAGCGGTGATTTTACCGGTGTTAATATGAAAGCCGGAACTATTATGGTTTTAGGGCAGTTAGGGCAGCGTCCCGGTGCGAGTATGGTGCGAGGGACTATTTTCTCAACACAGTCGGCACAATTGTTACCTACATTTACCTATAACACCACCTATAAGCCTACCTTCTTAAAACGTTATTTGATTTATATAAAGAAGTTAGGCTTTACTATTGATGATGCCTATCTGAATGGTAAATATCAAAGCTGGAGCGGTGACTCTCTCGAACTGAATAAGGGCGAAATTCTATTATTTGCCGAATAATAACCGTTATTTTTCATGTTCTAGACTTAATTTACAAACGACCCTTAAATAACCGGTTAAGAACTTTAATTAAAAAGTTTCTAACCGGTTTTTTCATGCCGGCTTAGTCTTTCCAGATATCAATAATATTAGTGAAGTCATCGGTCCAACTTTTAAGGCCAAAATATAACGGCATTTTCTGCCAGTGACCAAGATTGCTCTGGCGTAAGGGTTCTAAGACTTGTTTGTTTTTAGCCATAACAACCCAGTCCGTAGCCACGACTAAAGGCGGTGGGTTTTTCGGCTTGAACTCTTGTATGAGTGCCGGTATTTTCATGGTTTGTGAATGGTCTGATAAGACTTTCTTTAGGGCTAAATGTCGGTTGGTAATGTGAAAGGCTAAAATGCCATTGGGTTTGATCTTCGAGAAATACAGATCAAAGGCTTCTTGGGTTAATAAATGCGTAGGAATGGCGTCGGAGCTAAAGGCATCAATAATGAGTAAGTCTAGACGCTGGTCCGGTTCTTTGACGATAGACAAACGCGCATCACCGACTTTCATGGTGATTTTATGAGCGCAATTTTTCAGGTAGGTAAAGTATTTTGGGTTCTCAGCAACGTCAACAATCCCAGGGTCTAATTCATAAAATATCCAGTCTTGCTCCTTTTTAGCGTAACAGGATAAGGTACCGGCACCCAAACCGACGACCGCAATATTCCATCGGTTATTTTGGTCATTATATTCAGAGAACAACTGACCGATAGGACCTTGCCGACTGAAATAAGTTAACGGTGTTTGTTGCAGGTGGCGTGGTAATCGTTGTGCGCCGTGTTTAGTGGTGCCATGATAGAACTCACGATACTTTTCAGGTTGGCCCTTCTCATTGAGCAACGTACTGTCTCGGACCGACATGACACCAAAGAAAGTTCTTTTTTGAAAAAGTGTGCTTGATAATACCCCGTGGAGACCCATGGTAAAAAAGATGAGTACAGCGGTAGATAAGGCAAGTGTGGTCGGACGCTCTCGGAAACTATAGTTTAATCCAGCTAATAAAATAAGTGCGGCGCCGATTGAATCAATATATTGTCCTAAGTTATCGGTGGTAAAGTAAATGCTAAGACCAACAATGAAGATGATCAGAGGGAAAAGTGCATCCATGCCCAATTGTTGTAGCCAAGGGCGTTCTGATCGGCGTAACCGCGGTCTGAGCATCAGTGCTGCAATGATCATAATAGGGTATTCGTAGACCGAATCAAAAATAAATGGAGCGACAAAGGTGTTGAACATACCTCCTAGCATGCCGGCAAAGGACATAATGAGATAAAAATCAGTTAAAAAACGGGTGTGAGGTCGATTTCTTGCCAACTCGCCGTGACATACCATAATGGCTAAAAAGAAGGCGGCTAAATGCAGCGCTAAATTAACCCAATACGGCAAAATAGCGGGGTTAATTAATGAGTAGGCGATAAAAGGGAGTAAGACAAAGGGCTGAATGATAACCATGAGACCATGGACCTTAGCTCCCCATTTGGAAAAGACGATAACAAAAGAAAGTAAATACAGCGTTAGTGGAATGACCCAGAGCAAGGGAACTGAGGCAATATCTGTACTAATGAAATTAGTCAGACCGAGTAATAAACTTGAAGGTACTAACGCGAGTATTAACCAATATAATTTTTTCTGGAGGGTTAATTCGGGTACATCTTCTTCTGAGGCTACGGTGTTTGCTGTCGAGTCTTGATGTTTTTTAGAAACTTTCCAGAAAAGTACTGCGCAACTTAGAATGAGTACACATAAGAGAATATAACCACCGCCCCAGTATATTTTTTGGTTCTCAAGACCAATGCCGGGTTCAATGAAGAAGGGGTAGCTTAATAAGGCGATTAAGCTACCAATATTACTGGCAGCATAGAGGAAATAGGGGTCTTTACTTGAACTTAGGCCAATGTTTGAGAACCATTTTTGGATCAGTGTTGAAGTCGTTGAAACAACAAAGAAGGGTAGCCCAATGGCAAGAAAAAGGGTTGAAATTAACCAAAAAGTAGGGTCGCTTTCTGTGGGTGGATTGATATTGTCCGGCAAACCAAGCGGTAGGGCCATGAGACTGATAAGGAGTAAACCAGCATGGACTAGAATTTGTTTGGAAGCACTCAGCCGTGTCGATAGCAAGTGTGCATAAAGATAACCTAAAAATAACAGGCTTTGGTAAAACACCATGCAAGTGTTCCATACGGCCGGTGATCCGCCCAGTAAAGGCAGCAGTATTTTGCCAAACATGGGTTGTAATACAAACATCAGCGAGGCGCTGACAAATAGCGTGGTGGCAAATAAGAAGACAGTAGCAGCGTTATTTTTGGATGGGTTATTCATAATGTTAAGGTGAATGACGATTTTTTTAAGAATCAGAAAGTTATCAACTAGATATTCAAGAGCATATAGTTGCTGGAAAAAGGGGTTAAATACGACTTATAGGTCCATTGACCATATTCAAGCACAACCTGTAATAGTAATGCATTTACTGATTCAAAATAAAGCAGTATCAGGTAATTTAAATGGGATTAATGATTATTGTTCATATAATGCTGGAATTTTATTGTCTTGTATTCTTCGGGTGTTCTGTTGCCATCTTTAAGAGACGCGTTGTAAGCGGTAGTCCGTCATTCAAAGGGAATGACGCTATTATTTTTAATTCTTTAGCAGGTTTGGGTTTTCGCGCAGTTCATTAATATTCGCTGTCGAAAGGGGCTTTGTTTGGGCATACCGTGTGGTTAAGACGGTTGCGTCGGAATTTTGTTGAAAGGTAAAGATTCTTTAGCGGTTCGTTTTATTGTGTTCTTTGGGAATTGTTCTAAACTATTTCCATGGTTAACCCTTGAAATAAAGGATCTAGCCACAGATAGAGATCAATGTGTTTTTTGCCCGAATGGATAGGTTTCTTTAAAGCGTTAATTATCTTAGGACCACATGATGACATTTAGAATTAATGATGAAGCACCTAACTTTGTCGCACAAACAACCCAAGGAGAAATCAATTTTCATCAATGGTTAGGGGCGAGTTGGGGAGTGTTATTTTCACATCCTAAAGATTTCACACCGGTTTGTACCACTGAGTTAGGTTATATGGCAGGCTTGGAAGGTGCGTTTTTGCAGAGAAATTGTAAGATCATTGGCTTAAGTGTGGACGGTCTAATAACGCATGCTGAGTGGATCAAGGATATAGAAGAAACGCAAGGAAATAGTGTTAATTATCCGCTGATTGCCGATACTGATTTAGCCGTCGCAAAATTATACAACATGCTACCTGCTGATGAATCAGGGAGTTCTGAAGAGCGTACCGCGCAAATCAATGCGACCGTTCGATCTGTGTTTATTATTGATCCTGATAAAAAGATTAAATTAATATTGGTTTATCCTATGACTACGGGTCGTAATTTCGATGAGATTATTCGGGTGCTTGATTCAATGCAGCTAACAGAAAAGTATAAAGTGGCGACCCCGGTAAATTGGCAAGACGGTGGTGAGGTTATTATTGTGCCATCTGTTTCTAATGAAGAAGCTGAAGGTTTATTTCCAGAAGGCTGGAAAACGATAACGCCTTATTTAAGAGTGGTAAAACAACCGCAGTAAACTTTTGGTGTTTATCATTTCAGCATGTAATTGAGTCCTGAGCATGTTTGATGGATTATTACGATATAAAATTGTTGTGCTCAATTTTATATTGGCAATGGTAGGCGTAGTCTTTGTTGTTTATGTTGTTTATAGTGCCCGATTTAAAGAAACGTCAGCTCGTTTTGAAAGTGAATCGTTAAATATTTTAACGCGTTTACAGCATTCTTTTCAGTCATCCTCTCTTGTTTTAAAGGCACTTCGGCCGATTTTTAGCGGTGATCGTATACTGAGTTATGGTGATTTTATTAGTCTGACTCAGCCACTGCTTACTGACATTCCAGGTATAAAGGCATTGGAATGGATTCCTCGTGTCAAACAGAGTGAGGTTCAATCTTATGTGAGTGCAATGAATCGGCAGGGTTTTGTTGGTTTTGATATTACTGAGCGTAATCATGCAGGGCAATTGGTTGGGAAAAGTGTACGTGGTGAATATTACCCGGTTTATTATGTCGTGCCCTTTTTAGGCAATGAACCCGCGCACGGATTCGATTTGGCATCGAATAACACTCGAAAATTAGCACTCAAGGAAGCCGGCAAGAGTGGAAATACTACAGCTTCTTCCAGAATAACGTTGGTTCAAAGTCAAGGGGACTCGTTTGGTTTTTTGATTTTTTGTCCGGTTTATAGTGACCTGGGCGATGGGATTGTTACGGTCAGTGATAAAGAAGAAATGCTCAAGGGTTTTACGCTTGGAGTATTTGATTTCAAATTAATCATTGAGAGGGCGATGGCGGGATTGAATAATCCGAATGTTCTTATTCAACTGGTAGATTTGTCAGCAGAGGCAGGATCCCAACTGTTGTATACATCAGCCAATATTTCCAATCAGGACCATGACGACTATTTTTTTAGTTTTTTTAATGACGGGGTGGAGGGCTTTACTAATAATCAGGATTTCAGTTTTTTGGGACGGCAATGGCGTTTAAAGACAGTTGCCACGAGTGACTATAATGGTGGGGTTTTTTCTGAATTACTGGGTGTGGTGTGTTTCTCAGCTTTGAGTTTCGTCTTATTGATAACTTTTTTGACCTATAGAGGGGTGCGTGCAGAGATAAAACGCCATGAACTTTTTTTGCGTTCGGCCAGCATTATTAATACCGTTAATGATGGGGTTATCCTGACTGATCAAACGGGTTTGATCAGTGAATTTAGTCCGGCTGCAGAGAGTATCTTTGGTTATCTGAAAAGCGATGTCATCGGTAAAAATTTTATGATGCTTATAACGAAAGAATTTAGTGGTATTTGTTTTAGTATTTTAAAGTCAGTTAATGCGTTATTGACCCAAGGGGGACGATACGAATTTATTGGTTTAAAGAAGAATGGTGAGTGTTTTCCTATGGAGTGTTCGGTTAAGGGGGTTTCTATGGGTGGTGCTTATCAATTCACCCATGTGGTGCGCGATATTTCGGATCGAAAAGCCGTTGAAAAGGCGACTATTGCGGCCAAGGAATCTGCGGATGCGGCCAATCAGGCTAAAAGTGATTTTTTGGCTAATATGAGCCATGAAATTCGAACGCCTATGACTGCAATTATAGGGATGGCTCACCTTGCTTTGGAAACTGATTTGAGTTTAAAGCAGCAGCATTATTTAGACGTTATTCAACGGTCGAGTATGGGTCTGTTAGGGATTATTAATGAAATTCTTGATTTTTCCAAGATTGAGGCGAACCAACTTTCCATAGAGAAGGTAACGTTCGTGCCTGAGAAGGTACTTGAGAACGTGGCTGATTTGATGAGGGAGGCTGTGACCCAAAAAGAGGTCAGTTTTGATATTGACTTGTCACCGGAAGTGCCCCAGAACCTGTTAGGCGACCCTTTGCGGTTAAGTCAGGTTCTTATTAATTTGACTAATAATGCGGTTAAATTTACTGATGCGTTTGGCAAAATACGAGTGAGTGTTGATGTTCAAGAAGATACTGCTGATGCGGTGGTATTGTGTTTTTCTATATCAGATTCGGGGATGGGCATAGCGCCTGAATACCAAAAACAAATTTTCGAACCTTTTGTGCAGTCCGATACTTCGATTACCCGGCAATACGGAGGGACGGGACTAGGACTAGCCATATCTTTACGACTAGTAGAAATGATGGGCGGGAGTCTCGAGGTGGAAAGTGTTCTTGGAGAGGGGAGTACTTTTCATTTTACTGCCCGTTTCGAAAAAGCTGAATTGATAGAGGCACGGCAACAGTTAAGCAGTTTAAACACAGGGGTATTGACTGTTTTGCTCATTACAGAAAATATAGAATTTCAAAAGAGTCTTGTTCTACGGTTGAATAATTTAGGCTTTAAAATTGATTGCGTGAGATCAAAGTCTCAGGCGAGCAACAAGTTAGAACTGTTGGATACAGTGCCTTTTAATATAGTCTTGTGGGATATAGAAAAATTGGATAGGGACACCTCTGCGTTAAGTTCATGGCGTGAAATGAATCGTTACCGGTTAGGAGCGATACCAATTTTGGCGATGGTCGAAAGTGATAATTACGGACGGGTCAGAGGACTTTTTTCTCAAGTTGACCCAGTGAAAGTTATGATCAAGCCGAGTTATAGTATGACTGTGCAAGAAGATAGTTACTTGCGTGAGACACTTCACTGGGCGCTGGAACAAGTTAGTTTTGACTTGCCAGGTGAAAAAATTAAGGATGATGTAAACGTTTTGAGTGGCGCACAGTTGTTATTGGTTGAAGACAATGATATTAATCAGGAGATTATGATTGCCATTCTAGAAGATAAGGTTTTGAGTATTGATGTTGCTGGAAATGGTCAGGAAGCACTTGATCTTTTAGAAGAGAAGTCTTTTGATGGCATTTTAATGGATTGTCAGATGCCAGTTATGGATGGCTATGAGGCGACGCAAAAGATACGTGCAAAAAAAGAATTTAAAGACCTCCCGATTATTGCTTTGACGGCTAATGTGATGTTAGTGGACCGAGAAAAGGCCTTATCTGTAGGTATGAATGATCTTGTCGAAAAGCCTGTTGAGGTAGAAAAATTATTGCATACTTTATGCAAATGGATTGTTTAAGGTGAAAATTGAGGCCTTTCTATAACATAGATCGGAACAACTGAGCCTAATCACGTATAATGTCCGTCTGTTAGTATTAAGGAACTTCATGACATACAGTATTTATCTTTCGGGTGAAATTCATTCTAATTGGCGAGAGCAAATTCAAATGGGTTTGGATGGTCATCATCTAGATACCACGATATACAGTCCCGTGACAGATCATGAGGACAGTGATAGTGTAGGTGTTGATATCTTGGGTGCTGAAGAGAACCCTTTCTGGAAAGATCATAAAGCGGCCAAAATAAATGCCCTTCGTACGACTACTTTGATTAAAAGAGCAGATTTTATTGTGGTTCGTTTTGGTGATAAATACCGGCAATGGAACGCGGCTTTTGATGCCGGACTTGCCATTGGTTTGGGAAAGCCGTTAATTACATTGCATGCGCCTGAATTAACGCATGCGCTGAAGGAAATTGACGGTGCAGCCTTAGCGGTTACTGAAACACCTGCACAAGTTGTGGAAATTATACAATATATTTCTCAAGTCTAATTTTGGTTTTATTGAATTGGCGGGGTAGCGTCAAAATTTTTACTCTTATTTTTTGCCTCAAAACTTTTTATGTCCGATAAACATCTTTATAAAGTTACTTTTTTTAATCAAGAACAGGTCTATGAGATCTATGTTAAACATGTTTATCAAGGAGACTTGTACGGATTTGTGATCATTGAAGATTTTGTTTTTGGTGAAAAAAGCACTCTGGTCATTGACCCCTCAGAAGAAAAGCTTCGCAATGAATTTGAAGGCATTAACCAGTCGTTCATACCCATGCATGAAATTATTCGGATTGATCAGGTTAAAAAGAGAGGGACGGCAAAAATTATTGCCGGAAACAATAATAGTAGCGGTTCTGCAAAGGTTTCAAAAATTTATCAACCCGATGGGAAGTAAGCAGGTTTTACTGAGGTATTCCTTTCGGCTGACGTTATCTATTTGACAACGCGTAAGGGGTTTATTTTTTTTGGGAGTTCTGGCGGTTTTTTGTCATTATCTTCTGTCGGATCAAAGAACATTCCTTTGCCATTTTCTTTGGCATAAAGCCCAATGACAGCATGGATGGGTACAAAAACCTTCATGGGTTGGCCATTAAAACTCGCGTTAAATTCAAGGTGGTCGTTAGCGATGGTTAAGTTATTAATTGCACTGGGGCGTAAATTGAGAATGATCTTACCTTTTTCAATGTAATCGGTTGGCACAATAGTGCCGGGAACTTCTGCATCAACCATTAAATGAGGCGTTAAGTCATTGTCGTTAATCCACTCGTTAATAGCTCGAATTAAGTACGGTTTGAGGTTTTTCATAAATTAAAATTGCCTAATTTTATTTCTTTCCGACTTAAACTGTCTTTAAATGATGGTCTTGAAAATAGGCGCTGTGCATAGTTTTTAATGTCAGGCGAATGATCAAAAACGGGGATGCCAAGCTTCGGAAGCCGCCAGAGCAGGGGGGCTAAAATACAATCGATGAGTGTGAGAGAATCATTCATGAAGTATTTTTTTGCCCGGAACAGCGGCACTGAAGAAAGCAGGCTTTCAGTTAGAAATTTTTTGGATTGTTGCGGATTTTCAGGACGGTATAAAATAGCTTCCAGTAATTGGCACCAGTCATCAGAGATGCGTTTAATAATCATACGGTTGTTTGCTCTGGAAATAGGATCCATTTTATTCAGTGTTGGCTGCGGAAAACGTTCTTCCAGATATTCCATAATAATAGTCGCATGATAAAGAATAAGTTCTTTGTCAATGAGTGTCGGGCTTAGCGCATT
>DTSI01000026.1 GCA_012965425.1 Methylococcaceae bacterium | reverse complement strand
AAATTAAATATGGATGAGTTCGCCATGGGGTCATCCAATGAAACCAGTTTTTTTGGCCCGGTTAAAAACCCTTGGGATCTATCGGCTGTGCCGGGAGGGTCTTCAGGCGGGTCGGCTTGCGCGGTAGCGGCGCGTTTAGCGGTTGGGGCTACCGGTACGGATACCGGAGGGTCTATTCGGCAACCGGCGGCTTTTTGCGGAATTACCGGCTTGAAGCCGACTTATGGGCGGGTGTCGCGTTACGGCATGATTGCCTTTGCTTCCAGTCTTGATCAGGGCGGTCCGATGACGCGGACGGTTGAAGATGCGGCATTAATGTTGCAAACAATGGCTGGGTTTGATTCGCGTGATTCAACCAGTGTCGATAAGCCGGTGCCGGATTATTCTAAGGGCTTAAATGACTCATTGGCAGGGCTTAAGATAGGGCTGCCTAAAGAGTTCTTTGGGGACAACTTGAATGCGCAAATGGCGCAAGTTGTTGAAGAGGCCATTGCTGAATATACACGATTAGGGGCCGAGGTTGTTGACGTGTCCATGCCTAATATTAATTTATCTATTCCGGCTTATTATATTATCGCACCGGCAGAGTGTTCTGCTAACTTATCGCGTTTTGACGGGGTCCGTTACGGTCATCGTTGTGAAGCACCTAAAGATTTAACTGATTTATACATTCGTTCGCGCGGGGAAGGGTTTGGTGCTGAGGTTAAACGTAGAATTTTGATCGGCACCTATGCCTTATCGACCGGTTATTACGATGCTTATTATCTTCAAGCGCAAAAAATTCGTCGTTTGATCAGTGATGATTTTAAAAAGGTATTGTCAGAGGTTGATGTGTTAATGGGGCCGGTGACACCGACGCCGGCTTTTGGCTTGGGTGAAAAAACAGGCGACCCCATTGAAATGTATTTGTCTGATATGTATACCATTGCCGTCAATTTAGCCGGGCTACCAGCGCTTTCGATTCCGGCAGGGTTTGTGGATCAGAAACCGGTAGGGTTGCAAATTATTGGTAACTATTTTGATGAGGCGCGGTTGCTCAATGTGGCTCATCGTTTCCAGCAGGAAACCGATTGGCACCAACAAGCACCAGCGGGTATCGAATAAGAAAGCAGTAGTTTTGAGGTCACTCTTTTCAAGAGTGTATGTAGATAAAAATGGTCAGTGTTACAGAGGCATTTAAATGGAATGGGAAACAGTTATTGGGTTAGAGATTCATGCCCAACTTGCAACAAAATCTAAAATATTTTCAGGTGCATCGACCGCTTATGGCGCTGAACCCAATACCCAAGCGTGTGCGGTTGATTTAGGATTGCCCGGCGTCTTACCGGTATTAAATGAACAAGCGATGCATTTAGCACTACGGTTTGGTGTGGCGATCGGTGCGGAAATAGCACCTTATTCGGTTTTTTCGAGGAAAAATTATTTTTACCCTGATTTGCCGAAAGGCTACCAGATTAGTCAATTTGAGTTACCGATCGTCGGTCAAGGGGTGTTGGATATTGAAGTCGAGGGCGAGACTAAACGCATCGGCGTGACCCGGGCGCATTTGGAAGAAGATGCCGGTAAATCATTGCATGAAGATTTTCAGGGTTTGTCAGGGATAGATTTAAATCGAGCGGGCACACCGTTGTTGGAAATTGTTTCAGAGCCGGATATGCGTTCAGCTAAAGAAGCCGTTGCTTATATGAAAAAGATACATACATTGGTGCGTTACTTAGGCATTTGTGATGGCAATATGCAGGAAGGGTCGTTTCGTTGTGATGCGAATGTTTCCGTGCGTCCTAAAGGGCAGGCGGAATTTGGTACCCGGGCGGAGGTTAAGAACTTAAATTCTTTTCGCTTTGTCGAGAAAGCCATCAATTATGAAGTAGAGCGTCAGATTGACCGGATTGAATCGGGATTGAGTGTGGTGCAAGAAACGCGGCTGTATGATTCTGATTTAGATGAAACCCGCTCTATGCGGAGTAAGGAAGAAGCCAACGATTATCGTTATTTCCCGGACCCTGATTTATTACCCGTAGTCATTACGGAGGCATTGATAGAACAAGCGCGTGGCGAACTGCCGGAATTACCGGATGCTAAGAAATTGCGCTTTAAAGAACAGTATGGTGTCGATGAAGAGACCGCGGTGTTATTGACCCATTCCAAAGACACGGCTGATTACTATGAAGCGGTTATCAGTGCTTCGGGCTGTGAGGTGAAGTTATGTACCAATTGGATGACCGGTCATTTAGCCGGTGCTTTAAATAAGAATGGGTTGGATATTACTCAAAGCCCGATCGAACATGCGCGTTTTGCCGGGTTGTTAGCACGGATAGCGGATAATACGATTTCTGGAAAAATTGCCAAGCAGGTCTTTGAGGAGTTATGGCACAGCGATCAAACCGCCGATGAAATTATTGACCAGAAGGGCTTAAAGCAAATTACCGATACCGGTGCTATTGAAGCCATTATTGATGAGGTGATTGCCAATAATGCCGGTCAGGTTGAGCAGTATTTATCCGGTAAAGATAAGGTGTTTGGTTTTTTTGTCGGTCAGGTGATGAAGTTGACGCAAGGTAAAGCAAATCCCGGTGAAGTGAATGCGATGTTGAAGGAAAAACTAAAGCGTTAAGCCTGCTTTTTTGGGGGGTTAATCATTAAAGAGTGTGAGTTTGATTTCTTGAGGCTGTGGGGCGTCTAGTTTAAACGCCCGCAACTCAAGGATGCCTTTGGTATTTAAGGAAATAATCATCTGAATGACATTGGGGTAGCTAGCCATTTTAATATCGGTTTCCGAGGGAATGGCAGGGCTTGTGGGGTGGGAGTGGAAGATGGCAAAGAAATCTTCTCCGCGCTCGCGGATAGCCGTCATGGCTTGAATTTGTTGTTGGGCATCTAATAAAAAACGTTTTTCAGGGCATTCGGCAACATTATCTACAGGGTAACAACGGTTTGGAATACCGGCTTTGCTACCGACCAGACCGCAAACTTCTTTTGTCGGTGACAATTGAGCGAGATGTAATAGCTCGTTGGTAATGCGGCGGGGAATTCTTATGTCGTTAGCAGTCATGGGGCGATGAGTTCAGTGAGTGGGTTTAAAATACAGTCGTTTGCGTATTTAAGTGTTATAAACGCCGGTGGTAACGCGGGGGTTGCCGGCCAAGTCGTTGTGGGTCGCAATTCTATCATAATTATAGCGTTTAAAAATGCCTTGGACACTGGCTTGTTGGTCGTAGCCGTGTTCAATAAGTAGAGGAGCACCGGCTTTAAGGTGTTGACGGGCATGATCGGTAATGGTTTGAATATCAGCAAGACCCTGGTTGGCGGCAATCAGCGCCTGTTGGGGTTCAAAACGAATATCTCCTTGTGTTAAATGTGGGTCATTCGGTGCGATATAAGGTGGATTACTGACAATCAAATCGTAGTGCTGACCGGTCAGCGGTTTAAACCAGTGACCGTGACAAAATTCAATCGTGGTACAACCCAGTTGGTGGGCGTTCTTTTTAGCGAGTGCGAGTGCCTTCGCGCTCGCATCGGTTGCGGTGACTGTTAGTTGTGGGCGTTCGGCGGCTAAGGTAATAGCGATAGCACCGCTACCGGTTCCTAAGTCGAGTATGGTCAGGGCCTTGTTTTCAGGCAGTGCTAATAAGGCCAGTTCAATTAATAATTCAGTATCAGGGCGAGGGATTAATACGTCAGAATTGACGGTAAAAGGGCGCGACCAGAACTCCCGGGTTCCGGTTAAATAGGCAATAGGCTGCCCTGCGTAGCGTTTGTTAACGAGCGTCTTAAATCGCTGGCAATGGCCTTCAGCGAGTTCTTTCTCTGGCCAGGCGGTTAAGTGTGAGCGGTCTTTTTGCAATATAAAGCTCAGCAGTATTTCAGCATCAAGAGTCGGCGAGTCTGAAATAGCCGTGAGTTGTTGGCCGGCAGTGCTCAGCAGTGAATGTATAGTAGTCATAAGGGTTTGATTTTGACAGTTTGAGCCATTATAACAAGTTGCGTGGTTATGATTTTAAGTGAACGGTCACAGAAAGTTGACGATTCAGAGGGGGTGGCGGTGTTAAGACAAGAGGAATTGTGGGTCGGGTGTCCTTATTGCGGTGAAATGATTGAGATATTAGTCGATATTTCTTTAGGGGAGCAGCAGTATATTGAAGATTGTTCGGTCTGTTGTGCGCCTATCTTAATGAGTACGCAGGTGGATGCAGAGGGGCAGTTCAGTCATGTTGACCTGAAAAGGGATGATGAGTAAGGGTAACTAAATACATTTAACGTGTGCCAATTCTTGCCATTGGGTGGTGTAGTGTGGCGATAGCCACTGTGGTGGTGCTTGCCAAGCGGTCTGTAAGCCATTGGCAGCGAATGTTAAACGGTTAGGGAAGCGTTGATTGATCGTGTCGATCGTTTTCATCAGTTTTCTAGCGTGTGATTGATGAGCGTTGTCAGCAAACAGGTCTGTTTGCCGCGGTGTTGTGGGGTGAACAAAATGGCTTAAGACAATACCGCACTGATGGTAGCGGTAGCCCGGTTGAACTAATTGTGTGAGCAGTTTTTTTGCATGAGCGATAATAACCCGGCTGTCTTGTGTGGCCTGCGGTAGTTTTAAGCTGGCTGAGCGATTATCTGCAGGGGTATGCTTAGCAAAGGGATGGGTATTGATAAATAAGGTGATACGGCTCGTTAGGCTGTTTTGAATTCTTAACTTTTCACCGGCACGGAGACAAAAATGGCTGAGTGCTTGAGCCAATAACCGATGGTCACGAAGGCCGCCTTTGAAGCTTCTGGAGCAAATAATTTGTTGTTTAGTGGCGGGAACCTCATCGAGTGTTAAGCAGGTAAAGCCGTTGAGTTCCCGAACGGTTCGGGCGGCCGTGACAGTGAATAATGATTGTATCCATTGGGGGTCTTGTTGTGCTAAATCCCAGGCCGTAATGATATTAAGCGCCTGTAATTTTTTTGCGGTTTTAGAGCCAATACCCCAAATGTCTTTAACGTCGGTCAATTTTAA
>DTSI01000025.1 GCA_012965425.1 Methylococcaceae bacterium | reverse complement strand
ACGGTTTTCAACAGCGCGTTGATTTTTATTGGCCATCATATCGATAAAATCAATGACAAAAAGGCCGCCTAGATCTCGTATCCTGAATTGTTTGGCAATTTCGTCAGCGGCTTCAAGGTTGGTATTTAGTGCTGTTTCTTCAATATCACTGCCTTTAGTCGAGCGTGCAGAATTGATGTCAACGGAAGTTAATGCTTCTGTGTAGTCAATGATAATTGAGCCACCGGAAGGCAGAGGTACTTCGCGAGAATAAGCCAGTTCGATTTGTGATTCTATTTGATAGCGGTTAAATAAGGGGACGCTTTCATCGTATAGCTTGGCTTTAGGAAGAAAGGCCGGCATAACCTGTGTTAAAAAGGACTGGACAAGGGTGAATGATTTAGAATCATCAACGATGATTTCATCAATATCATCACGTAAATGATCGCGCAGTGCCCGAATAATAACATTGCTTTCTTGAAAGATTAGAGCGGGTGCTTTTTTCTCCTGCGCCGTTGTTTCAATCGCGTTAGCAAGTTTCACTAAATAGTCTAAATCCCATTGTAATTCTTCAGTGTTTTTCCCACAGCCCGCAGTGCGGACAATAACGCCCATATCTTCAGGAATAACGAGATCAGCCATTGCTTCACGGAGTTCATTGCGCGTATCTCCTTCAATGCGACGCGAAATGCCGCCCGCTTTCGGGTTGTTAGGCATAACGACTAGGTAGGTTCCTGCAAGACTCAGATAGGTAGTCAGTGCTGCGCCTTTATTGCCACGCTCTTCTTTTTCTATCTGGACAACAATCTCCTGACCTTCTTTAAGTGTTTCCTTAAGATTAGATCGTGAACTGCTTCTGTATTTAGGTGCAATTTCCTTGAAGGGTAAAAAACCATGTTTGCCATCGGTGTAGTTAACAAAAACGGCTTCTAAACTGGGCTCTACACGAGTAATAATCCCTTTATAGACGTTGGATTTTTTTTGTTCTTTTGCTGGTGTTTCAATATCGAAGTCATAAAGGCTTTGCCCGTCGACTAAAGCAACGCGCAATTCTTCTGATTGCGTTGCGTTGATAAGCATTCTTTTCATTGTATGTGTCCTTGTTCATCCTGCTCCATTTGATTCATCTAATGGTTAATTCACAACGTGGTTAACGTTGGTGGCTAGGACTTTGTTTTTTATTTGTCAACTTTCATCGTTAAAATGTCTGTAAACCTTAAAGGTTTCATCTCATTAGCTATGTGCTAATGGGTTATGGAAAGTCTGTCGCTGTCGCTGAGTCTTTCTGACTGAGCGGGTTGCAGCGGATCAAAAACAATAAGGCCCTAAGCAGGACGCTGTTTTCACTCATCTCGGGTAGAGTGATAAAACCCAAATTCTTTTATGCTGAGGCTATAACGTAGTTATGTCGAATAGAGAGTTCAAGTGTTTACGTTTCACCACATTGAGTGGTCTCTTGCCTGTTCGTTACTTTAATTGACAGGTTAAAAGCTTGAAATCCGTTATAAAAATGCCCACTACAAGCCTTTTGAGCTTGAACTATTCGTAAATCTTGATCATTTACTCTCTAACATTCCAATATACCAATTTATTAGTATTACAGCAATTTAAATCGTTGATTTGCTGTATTATTGTTGATTAGTAGGGACAGCGTGCAGAGAGCGTGTAATGATCGTTTTTTGTGATTTTCGAGTACAAATAGATTTTTTTCAGTTTTTTTCGATAAAAAAATAGATATTTGAATAAATGGCAAACAATATTCTTGGTAGTACACAGAACGTTCAATATGTAGAGATCGGTGAGAAACATGAGGGGCAGCGGATTGATAATTTTTTAATTGCTGTCTTAAAGGGAGTTCCAAAAAGTCGGATCTACCGAATGCTCCGAAAAGGTGAAGTGCGCGTTAATAAAAAACGGTGTAAAGCGACAGTACGTCTCGCAATGAATGATTTAGTACGGATCCCTCCGGTGCGCATGAGTATTCAGACCGACAAGGTGTTTGTTCCGGAGCGGTTACGGCGCAGTTTAGTCGATGATATTTTGTATGAAGACGCGAGTTTATTGATTATTAATAAACCGTCCGGGTTTCCTGTGCATGGTGGCAGTGGCGTTCGGTCTGGAATAATTGAGGGTTTACGTGAAATTCGTCCGGATCACCGTTTTTTGGAGTTGGTGCATCGATTGGATAAGGATACATCAGGGTGTTTGATTGTTGCTAAAAAACGCAGTGCACTACGAAAATTACATGAGTATTTTCGGGGCGATGGTGTTTCAAAAACGTATTTAGCGTTATTGGTGGGGGTGTGGCAGCAAAAAAAACAATGGGTAGATGTGCCTTTGTTGAAAAATATCAGCAAAGGCGGTGAACGCATGGTTGTCGTTAGTCCGCAAGGTAAGCAGGCTGAAACGGCATTTAGACGGTTAGGGGTCTATAAAACTGCGACCTTAGTGGAGGCGCGACCTAAAACGGGGCGGACCCATCAGATTAGAGTCCATGCGAAATGGTTGGGACATCCCATTGTTGGCGATGAACGGTATGGTGACACGGAGAGCGTTAACGCATTTAAAGCAAACGGTTTCGATCGATTAATGTTGCATGCGCATCAATTGACCTTTAAACACCCGGAAACAGAGCAACCTTTTACGGTGACGGCCGAGTTACCTACGAAAATAACAACGTTGTTAACGCGATTATGAAACGGGAAGATAATAAATGGCTTTTTTAATTTATTTGGATTGTCGCTATGAAAGCTGAGGCTTAAATTAGGATCGTAGGACTAGATTTTCTAGAGGCTTTTAAAATGAAGTAGATCTTTATCGGTTTGTGCTATGCTCCGTTTTTTTGACGGATGGGTTGTAATGACGTCATAGTGTTGGTAAGGGTCATTTAAATTTGAGTTAAGAAAGGCGGCTGCCTTTACCTAGGTCTTTAGCCGGTTTTTTACGCACTATTCTTTCTGAACAATTGAAATTTTAGGTTATGAAGGTGATAAATGAGTGAGGAAAACACAAAGCAAACGCTGACTTCGAGTGGGGATAATCATGCTTGGGAGAAGTCAGTAATTGAGAAACTGGCCTTAGCGGGAGTCACTGAGCAACGTAGAGCCCGGCGCTGGGGAATCTTTTTTAAATTAGCGATGATGACTTATTTGGTGGTTTTGTTGGTTATCAGTATGGGGACGCGGTTAAATATAGGAATACAAGGTGTTGAAAAGCATACGGCGGTTGTCGATGTCTCCGGTATGATTATGCAAGGTGCTGATGCGAATGCCGCTAATATTATTCAAGGTTTGCGTGCGGCTGCTGAAGATGAGATGACGCAGGGTATTATTGTTCGGTTGAATACGCCGGGAGGAAGTCCTGTGCAGTCTGCCTATGTTTATGAGGAAATTGTTGCAATCAGAGCGGAATATCCTGATTTACCGGTTCATGCGGTGGTGACTGATATGTGCACTTCAGGTGGCTATTATATTGCGGCAGCCGCTGATAAGATTTTTGTCAATCCTGCCAGTATTGTGGGTTCAATTGGTGTCATTATGGAAGGCTATGGTTTTGTCGATACCCTGGAAAAAATAGGTGTTGAACGCCGCGTGATGACCGCGGGTAAGCATAAGGCCATGTTGGATTCCTTTGCGCCGATTAATAAATCTGAAAAGGCGCATGCACAGCACTTGCTTGATCAGGTTCATCAGCAATTTATTGCCGCTGTTAAAAAGGGGCGAGGTGAGCGGTTGAAGGTGACCGATGAAATGTTTTCGGGATTAGTCTGGACCGGTCAGGAAAGTATTGCCTTGGGATTGGCTGATGGAATCGGGCATGACCGTTCGGTTGCAAAAGATATAATTGGAGCAGAAAAATTGGTGGATTTTACACCGAGGGCACAATTTCTTGAGCGGTTGGCAACTAGAATTGCCAGTACAGTGGGTGGGATGCTGACCGGTGTTAATCGTACGGGCTGGTTGCAATTGTAACGGTTGTTGATTGAAGAACAGAGGGCATTTTTTTACGGTGTGTATTAATTACGGATGCATGAAATGAATATATTTCAAACAAAAAATACACGGTTATTGAATTCTGTATTGAATTCGAGCATAATTGCCTTCCTTTCGGGAACATTACTCGAAAGTCTTTATGGTAACTGTGTCGGTCCTCTCGCAACGATACGCTGTAAACCCCGTCAGGCCCGGAAGGGAGCAGCGGCAGCAGCTTATTCGTGTGCCGGGATGTGGCTGGCGCGGTTTCCACCCAATACAACCCGTGTTGCTCTTTTTTCTTCCATTCAACCGTCATGACTTATCAAGCATTAGCGCGAAAATGGCGACCGCATGATTTTAATGAGATTGTTGGCCAA
The DNA here is from genome assembly GCA_012965425.1 of Methylococcaceae bacterium. GTDB lineage: Bacteria > Pseudomonadota > Gammaproteobacteria > Methylococcales > Methylomonadaceae > OPU3-GD-OMZ. The sequence goes on along the minus strand of DTSI01000025.1, from coordinate 12,453 downwards.
GAGGCGGTTGTTAAATCGTTGATGAGCGCTCTGAAGTCTGATCGTTTACATCATGCCTATTTATTTACCGGTACGCGCGGTGTCGGTAAAACAACAATCGCGCGCGTGCTTGCAAAAGCATTAAATTGTGAAGATATTCAAGCCGCTAATCCTTGTGGTCAGTGTCCGGTTTGTCGTGATATTGATGATGATAAGTATATTGATTTTCTAGAAATAGATGCAGCCTCAAGAACAAAGGTTGAGGATACTCGGGATCTGATCGATAATATTCAGTATGCGCCCAGCCGCGGGCGTTATAAGGTTTATTTGATTGATGAGGTGCATATGTTATCTGGACACAGTTTCAATGCATTATTGAAGACTTTGGAAGAGCCGCCGCCCCATGTAAAGTTTCTACTGGCAACGACGGACCCGCAGAAAATACCGGTGACTGTGTTGTCGCGGTGTTTGCAATTCAGCTTGAAGCATTTAACTGTTAATCAATTAACCGGTCAAATGGCGGCCATTTTACAGAAAGAAACGATTGCTTATGACGCCCCTGCGCTAGTGCTCATTGCACATGTTGCCGCAGGGAGTATGCGTGATGGATTAAGTCTTTTAGATCAGGCGATTGTTTTTGGAGAAGGCCAAGTTTCAGTCGCCAATGTGCAGTCTATGCTGGGCACGGTAGGGAGTCAGGCCGTTGGAGAATTGTTATTAACGGTGGCAGCTAATGACCCTGCCGGAGTGTTACAAAAGATTGCTGAAATGGCAGATTTTTCTTCTGACTTTGATTCAGTGTGTGCCGGGATGATTCGAATGTTGCACCGAACTGCATTGGCTCAAGTGGTTCCAGAGACATTGGCACTAACAGAATCCAGAGAAGTTGTTGAAAACTTAGCCGCAGCTTTTGCACCGGAAGAGGTTCAATTGTATTATCAGATTGCCTTAACCGGGCGCAAGGATTTACAGTTAGCCGTTGATCTGCGCAGTGGTTTTGAGATGTTATTGCTTCGAATGCTGGCATTTAGACCGATGGGTACCGTCAGCACATCTGCTGAGCAGAACCCTGGCGTTGCGCCTGTACCTGTTGTTAAAACTATTGTGAAGCAGCAGGTGTCTAAAAGTTCTGAGGATACGCTTAAGCCTTCTGAGGCGAGTGACTGGCTGGCGATGGTGGGTGCAATGAACTTGGGTGGCATGGCGCGAGAGTTAGCAAACAATTGTATTTTGGCCTCGCTGACAGACGACCAATGTCGCCTGATGCTGGATGAGCGCTTTAAAGAATTGCATGGCAAAAAAACCGAACAATCTTTATTGAAAGCATTAGAGGGTTATTTGGGGCGGGCGGTTAAGTTGGTGATTCAGCCGCAATCGTTAGCACATACCACAACACCGGCAGTATTAATTAATGAGCAAATAAAAAGTCGGCAACAAGCCGCAGAACAAGCAATTGATGATGATAAAGCGGTTAGGGCGTTAAAGGATAGATTTTCAGCGCACGTCATACCGGGAACGATAGAACCTGTTAAAAGCAGTGAGGAAAAATGATGAAAAATGAATTAGGGGGCTTGTTACAACAAGCACAAAAAATGCAGGAGAACTTCCAGAAAACCCAAGATGAATTGGCGCAAATGGAAGTTAAAGGAGAGTCAGGTGGGGGTTTGGTAACCTTGGTGATGACGGGTAAGCGTGCCGTTAAAACCGTTTCAATTGACGACTCTTTATTGGCGGATGATAAGGATATGTTAGAAGATTTAGTGGCAGCGGCCATCAATGATGCTGTGAATAAAGTTGCTAAGTTGAAGCAGGAGAAAATGGCGGGCATGACCGCGGGTTTTCCAATGCCTCCAGGATTTAAAATGCCATTTTAATGCGTCAGTCAGGATTATTAAATGATTTGATCCAAGCCTTATGCTGTTTGCCGGGGGTGGGTCCTAAGTCAGCGCAACGCATGGCATTTCATTTATTACAAAAAGATCAACGAGGCGGTATTCAACTGGCTGAAACATTACTAAAGGCAATTGACCAAGTGGGACATTGCCAGCAATGTCGAACGTTGACTGAGCATGAGGTATGCCATCTTTGTGCCAGTCCCTCCCGGGATGAGACGATCTTGTGTATTGTAGAAACACCTGCCGATGTTTGGGTCGTTGATCAATCGGCCGTGTTTCGAGGCAAGTTTTTTGTTTTGCATGGCAGGCTCTCGCCATTGGATGGCATTGGGCCCGACGAGTTGGGTTTTGATTTGTTAGCGCAGCGGTTAACTTTGGGGCTTGTTAAAGAAATTATTTTGGCAACGAATGCCACGGTTGAAGGGGAGGCGACGGCTCATTTTATTAGTGAAATGGCGCGGCAACGAAATATTATCGCAACCCGTATTGCCCACGGTGTGCCGATGGGCGGTGAGTTGGAATACATTGACAGTGGAACCTTAGCGCACGCTTTTAATGGCCGTCGGGAATTATAAAAGGGAGACGTGAAATGAGTGATTGTTTATTTTGCAAAATGGTTCGGGGCGAAATTGTTCCGGATATCGTTTACGAAGATGCGAATGTTTTAGCATTTAATGATATTAATCCGCAGGCACCCGTACATATTTTAGTGATTCCGAAACAACATATTGCGACTTTAAATGCGTTGTCTGAACTGGCGATGGCGGGCGAATTGTTAACCCGCACTGCGCTCATTGCAAAGCAACAAGGGCTGGCAGAAGAGGGCTATCGTACGGTGATTAATTGTAATGACCGGGGCGGTCAGGAGGTCTATCATCTGCATTTACATCTGCTCGGTGGGCGGCAAATGCGTTGGCCTCCGGGTTAGAGGTTCATTTTCTCTTTTAATTTTAAGAAGCGTTGGTAGCGCGTTACGCTAACGACTTGGTTTTCAACAGCCTCCCGAACAGCACAGCCTTTATCTTTTTGGTGTCGGCAATCATTAAATTGACAGGCTTCAATAAAGGATTGAAATTCTCTAAAGCCATAGGCCAATTGTGCTTCGGTTATTCCTGCAAGCCCGAAAATAGCAACGCCCGGGCTGTCAATAAGGTCGCCGCCGGTGGGTAAGTGATAAAGGGTTGCAGCGGTTGTGGTATGACGACCGTGTGCGTTGGCTTCTGATAAGGTGTTTGTTTTGAGGGCTTTATCAGGGATTAAAGCATTGGTCAGTGATGATTTGCCAACCCCCGATTGTCCAGCCAGGATGCTGGTTTGATTTGCCAGTGCGTTGGTGAGGGTTGTTAAGCCTTCGCCGGTCGTCGCGCTAACGCAGTGCAGTGTATAACCCATGTCTTGGTAGCGTGTTAATTCCTGAATAATACGGTGACGTTCAGAATTGGGGGTCAGGTCGATTTTATTAAAGACTAATTCGGCACTAATATTACGATTTTCACAAACAGCCAGATATTGGTCAATCAGTAAGAAGTCGCACTGGGGTTCAGTGGCAAAGACGACGATCACTTTGTCGATATTGGCCGCAACGGGGCGTGTTTTACCCTGACGGGCAGGCCTTGTTAAGACGGAACGGCGGGGTAGTAATTCAGCAACCCGGCCCTGATCGGAGCCGGTTTGTTCCCATAAGACCTTATCGCCGACAGCGGCGACTCCGAGTTGTCGCCGTGTTTGGCAAATGATCGTTCTGCCTGCGTGCTCAATGGCAAGTGCTCTGCCTAAGTGAGAAATGACCAGACCTTCTAGAAACTCAGCCATTTAAGGCATCAGGGTCTAGATGTGCAATGCGAATAGCTGCCGGTGGGTGACTGTAGTGAAATGCGGAATAGAGGGGGTCGGGTGTTAAGGTGTTCGCATTTTCACGGTACAGTTTAACCAGACCGCTGATTAGCATTGCTGCTTTGGCGTTGTTGGCAGCAAAGTCATCGGCTTCAAATTCGAATTTGCGTTGAAAAAAAGCGCTGATCGGCTGAATAAAAAAGGTAAAAACCGGAGAAACCAACATAAATAATAATAAGGCGGCAGCATTAGAGGGTTCAGAAACACCCAATCCTTGAAAAAACCAACTCTGTTCAATGAGCCAGCCTAAAACACCGAGGCTGACAAGGGTCATAATCGAAGTTGCTACGAGCATTTTGATGACGTGCTTGCATTTAAAATGCCCCAGTTCATGGGCCAGCACGGCTTCTAATTCTTCATCGTCCAGCGATTCGATTAGGGTGTCAAAAAAGACGATACGTTTGTTATTGCCGATGCCGGTAAAATAAGCGTTACCGTGGCCTGAACGGCGGGAACCATCCATGATAAAGATACCTTGGCTGTTAAAACCGCAACGCTCGAGTAATTGTTGAATACGATCTTTGAGTGGGCCATCCTCTAGCGGGGTGAATTTGTTAAATAAGGGCGCAATGACGGTTGGAAATAACCAACTCATGAGCAGTGAAAAACCCATTAAAATAACCCAAGCCAGAAGCCACCAATAAGTACCAACGCTATTCATGACCCAGAGGATGAGTGCTAGAATAGGCAGTCCGATGAGTAGCATTAAAAAGATTTGAATGAATTGGTCTTTAACAAATTGAATGGGGCTACTGCGATTAAAGCCGAATTCATCTTCGATCACAAAGGTTTGGTAAATGCTGGTGGGTAATTCCAAAATGTGCATAATTAGAAAAATGGTGACAATAGCGCCTAGCCCTGTTGTTATTTGTGAATAGCCGTAGGATTGCCAGAGCGAGAAAGACCAGTCAATGCCGCCACCCACAGTGAGAAATAATAAGAAAAAAACGCCGGCAATCTGGTCATACCCCCCTAGTTTTTCTTTAGCCAAAGTGTAATCGGCTGCTTTTTGGTGTTCTTCAAGCGTGACAGTTGCCTTAAAAGCTTTGGGGACTTTTCCGCGGTGTAAGTCAACATGGCTACTTTGACGTTTTGAGAGCCAGTATTGTGTGCTGAAAGATAAGGCAAGCGCGATAAGGAAAATGACAGTAAAGGTATTCATGGATGATTGCTTTAAGTTATTTCAAAAAGTTAGGTATAAAGATTAGCCAATGCTACAATTTGTCGCAACTTTATCTGTAGATTGGATCATTTTATGGCATTAGACCCTCAAAACCTTATCTGGATCGATCTGGAAATGACGGGTTTGGACCCGAACGTTGATTTTATCATAGAGATAGCGACTGTGGTGACTGATGCACAACTCAATATTTTGGCGGAGGGACCGGTGTTGGCTGTTCATCAACCGGAGGGCGTTTTGAACGCTATGGATGATTGGAATCAACAGCATCATGGCGAGTCTGGCTTGGTTGAACGGATTAAGAACAGTGTCATAACAGCAGAAATGGCGGAGCAACAAACCTTAGCTTTTTTATCGCAATGGGTGGGTGCTAATCAATCGCCGATTTGTGGTAACAGTATTGGTCAGGACCGGCGTTTTTTGGTGCGTTATATGCCTGAGTTAGCGAGTTTTTTTCATTATCGGAATTTAGATGTGTCTACATTGAAAGAGCTTGCGCAGCGTTGGGCGCCGGAGTTATTGGATGGTTTTGTAAAAAAAGGTAGTCATCGGGCCTTAGACGATGTTTTAGAGTCGATCGAAGAATTAAAATATTACCGTAAGCATTTTATTAAGTTACCTTCATGAGTCAGCTTTATGCAGTAGCATTCGGCGGTGCGCTCGGTGCCGTGTTGCGGTTCTTAATTTCAACGGGGGTTTACCAGTGGTTAGGGCGTGGGTTTCCTTACGGGACCTTAGCCGTTAATATTATCGGGTCTTTTTTGATTGGCCTGATGACAGAAGCGCTGGTGGTGCAGCGTGTCGCGTTCGGCGACGAATACCGTTTGGCCATTTTAGTGGGTGTATTCGGTTCACTCACGACCTTCTCAACCTTTTCGTTGGATACACTCTATTTATTAGAGCAAGGTCATCTGACCAAAGCGATGTTGAATATTTTTGTAAGTGTCAGTATTTGTGTTTTAGTGGTTTGGTTGGGATTGTCGATGGGGCGATTGATTTTTCAGCAATCCTCGGGGGTTTATCACGGCGCCAATTGGGCGTTGCCTTATGGCTTATTGATTACTAATTCCATTGGGGCATTTTTATTAGGCATGATAACCGGCACCTTAATGCATAAGGTGGTATTAACGGTTGAATATCAGACCGTTGTCGTTGTGCTGTTAGGCGGGTTGTTTATTACCTTATCCAGCCTCTATATTATGTTGCACATGATTGAAGAGGGCTTTTCTTTTGATGAGAATTTTAATCTTGTCGTCAGTTTGCTTTTGGGGAATGTGGTTTTGACCGGTTCAATGTTAAGTTTAGGTCTTTTGGCGGGTAAGCAAATGTAATGCTGAAGCGTTGAGGTTTTTTCATAAATCATAAGTGTGTGGTTTTTTTGTCCCTGTCATGGCGGGGCTGTTTTAATTTTTAGGTAGTTGAATAACATGTTAGACCCCAGATTATTAAGAGCAGATATTAATGCAGTTAAACAAGCGTTAAGTCATCGAAAGTTAGAGTTAGATGTTGACCTATACAGTGCGTTGGAAATGCAGCGCAAAGCCTTGCAAATACAAACACAAGAGTTACAGAATGAACGCAACAGCCGCTCTAAGGCAATCGGGCAGGCGAAGGCGAAAGGCGACGATATACAGCCATTATTAGCTGCGGTGCAATCACTGGGCGAGCAGTTAAAAGAGGCGGAACACGCGCTGAATGAGATTCAAGAACAGTTAAATGATTTTTTGATGAGTTTGCCTAATATCCTGGATGCAACGGTTCCTGAGGGTCTTGACGAGGCTGATAATCTTGAGGTGTATTGTTGGGGGGAACCGCGACAATTTGATTTTGAACCCTTAGATCATGTTGATCTGGGCACTAAATTAGGGGCCATGGATTTTGAGTTAGGCGCTAAGATCGCAACGGCTCGCTTTGTCGTCTTGACCGGGCCTATAGCGCGGCTGCAGCGTGCTTTAATTCAATTTATGCTTGATGTTCATGGGCGTGAGCACGGTTATGAAGAAACCTATGTGCCCTTTCTTGCCAATGCCGAAACGTTACAAGGGACCGGTCAGTTGCCTAAGTTTGAAAAAGATTTGTTTAAAATACAGAGTGAAACGCCGTTATATCTGATTCCGACCGCTGAGGTTCCGGTCACGAATCGTGTTCGGGGGGAAATTGTAGCGGCCGCTAAGATGCCGCTGAAATATGTGTGCCAAACGCCTTGTTTTCGAAGTGAAGCGGGCTCATACGGCAAAGATGTTAGAGGTCTTATTCGCCAACACCAATTTGAGAAAGTTGAATTAGTGCAAATTGTTCGGGCAGAAGATTCCGATGCGGCGCATGAAGAATTAACCGGGCATGCCGAAAAGATTCTAAAGTTATTAGCCTTGCCGTACCGAAAAGTATTGCTGTGTGCCGGAGACACGGGTTTTTCTGCCAGAAAAACCTATGATTTAGAGGTTTGGTTGCCCGGGCAGCAGAAGTATCGGGAGATTTCTTCGTGTAGTAATTTTGGTGATTTCCAAGCCCGCCGGATGCAGGCGCGTTGGCGCAATCCTGAAACTGGAAAACCGGAATTAGTGCATACGCTTAATGGTTCAGGATTGGCAGCCGGTCGAACCTTGGTCGCGGTGATGGAGAATTGTCAGGATGCTAAGGGCCGCATCCATATTCCTGAAGTATTAGTGCCTTATATGGGTGGCTTGACCGTTATAGAATGAATGTAGTGCCTTGATAATGGCCTATTTTTTGAGTTGGGGAAGATAATGAATAAAATGAAATCTTTGCTGTTAGTGGTTTTTTTTTGGTTGCCCGGGGGCGGTAGGTCAAGCAGATTTGCCGATGATTCAAAAAGCAGCCGATCAGGGGTTGCTTGAAGCCGTAGTGATGATGGCTGCATTCAGCGATGTGGGTTTGGGGTTCCAGCCAGTGCCAGTGATGCTAGGGTCTGGTATCAAAAAGCAGTCGCCCTAGGTTCTGAGTCAGCTAAGGGTGTTTTGAGTGATTACACCGATGTGGAGCGTGCGATGAAAGCGATGGGAATTGCTAAGCAGTATGCGAATTTAATTTTACGAATGAAATAATTTTATGGCTATAAAAACACGTTTTGCACCCAGTCCAACGGGCTACCTTCATGTCGGTGGGGCGCGTACCGCGCTGTTCTCCTGGCTTTATGCGCGCCAGCACCAAGGTCAATTTGTTTTACGGATCGAAGATACTGATCGTGAACGTTCAACCGAGGCCTCGGTTAACGCTATTTTAGAAGGGATGGAGTGGTTAGGCTTGACCTACGATGAAGGCCCTTATTATCAGACCCAACGTTTTGAACGTTATAAAGAAGTGATTCAGCAGCTCTTGGATCAGGGTGATGCTTATTATTGTTATTGCAGTAAGGATGAGTTAGAAACCTTACGCGCGGAGCAAATGAGTCGTAAAGAAAAGCCTCGTTATGATGGTCGTTGTCGTCATGGCAGCAATGTTAAGCATGACGTGAGGCCGGTTATTCGGTTTAAAAACCCGACTGAAGGTGCTGTGGTTATTACCGATTGTGTCAAAGGTGATATTACGATTAATAACAGTGAATTAGATGATTTGATTATTGCCCGGGGAGATGGGTCGCCGACCTATAATTTAACCGTCGTCATTGACGATTGGGATATGGGGATCAATTATGTCATTCGAGGGGATGATCATATCAATAATACGCCGCGGCAAATTAATATTTTAAAGGCACTGAATGTGGAGCCCCCGCGCTATGCGCATTTGCCTATGATTTTAGGTGATGACGGGAGCCGGTTGTCAAAACGGCATGGCGCTGTGAGCGTGATGCAATACCGCGAGGATGGTTTTTTACCGCAGGCACTACTCAATTACTTGGTGCGTTTAGGCTGGTCACACGGTGATCAGGAGATATTTTCAATTGCTGAAATGATTGAGCATTTTGATTTAGCCTCGGTGAATGTTTCTGCGTCAGCCTTTAATACGGAGAAATTATTATGGTTGAATCATCAATATATAATGACGGCTGAACCCGCAGCCGTAACGCCGCATTTGCAGTGGCATTTAGATAATCAAGGTATCAATACGGAGGCTGGGCCCGCTGTTGAGGCGGTTGTCGTGGCATTGCGTGAACGCAGCAAGACCTTGAAGGAAATGGCTGCGGCAAGCCGTTATTTTTATCAGGATTTTGAATCTTATGATGAAAAAGCGGCGAAAAAGAACTTTAAAGGTGAGGCTGCTTTGGTCTTGCAAAAGTTGTTGGTTCAATTTACAGCGCTGGTGAAGTGGGATGGTGAAGCCTTGCATCAGATCGTTCTTGAAACAGCACAAGCGATGGATTTAAAACTAGGCAAAGTGGCACAACCGTTACGTGTAGCAATTTCCGGGCAGGCGGCAACGCCCGCGATTGATGTGACCTTGACCTTGTTGGGACGTTCTAAAACACTGGCAAGAATACAGCGAGCCATTGATTATATTTCAAGGTAAAAGTAAAAATACGTTGTAGTTACTGCTTTTTTGGGTCGAGTATTGGATAATAGCAATCATATTTTTAAAAATTAAGGATTTTACGACTTATGCAGAAACAGCATAGCTTTACCCGAGAAGAATTATTAATGTCTGGGCGAGGTGAATTATATGGCCCGACGAATGCGCAATTACCCCTGCCTAATATGCTGATGATGGATCGTATTACTCATATTTCAGATGAAGGCGGACAGTTTGATAAGGGCAGTATTGTTGCTGAATTAGACATTACACCGGACTTATGGTTTTTTGATTGTCATTTTCAAGGTGACCCGGTGATGCCAGGGTGTTTGGGGTTGGATGCGATGTGGCAATTGGTTGGCTTTTATTTATGTTGGATGGGCGGTCCTGGGAAAGGGCGTGCACTGGGCGTCGGTGATGTTAAATTTCGAGGTCAGGTTTTGCCGAAGGCTAAGAAGGTGACCTATCGCTTGGATTTAAAGCGTGTCATTTTACGTAAGTTAGTAATGGGTATAGCCGATGCTACGATGGATGTGGATGGTAAGGTTATATATGAAGCAACGGATCTTCGTGTGGGATTGTTTACCTCAACCGAAGATTTCTGAGGAGAAATAACATGAAACGAGTAGTGGTTACAGGGTTGGGTGTAGTCTCTCCGATAGGAAATAATCAAGCCGAGGTTGTTGATTCTTTAAAGGCTGGCCGTTCGGGTATTGTTTTTTCTGAGGAATACAAGGAGCTGGGTTTTAGAAGTCATGTTCATGGGCCGATTAATATCGATCTTGACGAATTTATCGACCGTAAAGTCAAGCGTTTTATGGGCGATGGTGCGGCATTTAATTACATCGCTATGCAACAGGCGATTGATGATGCTGGACTTGAAGAAAGTGACGTATCAAATGTCAGAACCGGTTTAATTATGGGTTCCGGCGGGCCGTCAACGTCTAATCTGGTTGCTGCAGCCGATATTTTGCGGGCCAAAGGCGTGAAGCGTGTCGGACCTTATATGGTGCCTCGCACCATGTCGAGTACCAATATTGCTTGCTTGGCGACACCGTTTAAAATAAAGGGTATTAATTATTCTATTACCTCGGCCTGTGCGACCAGTGCGCATTGTATCGGTAATGCGATGGAACAAATCCAAATGGGTAAGCAGGATATTGTTTTTGCGGGCGGTGGTGAGGAAGTGCACTGGACCATGTCAGTGTTGTTTGATGCCATGGGGGCGTTGTCTTCAAAATATAATGATACGCCACAAACCGCCTCCAGAGCTTATGATGTGACGCGTGATGGTTTTGTTATTTCCGGCGGTGGCGGTGTTTTAGTGCTAGAAGATTTAGAGCATGCGCAAGCACGCGGTGCAAAAATTTATGCTGAATTAGTCGGCTACGGGGCGACGTCCGATGGTTATGATATGGTACAACCCTCCGGCGAAGGTGCGGTTCGGTGTATGCAACAAGCCTTGGCAATGGTTACAGGTCCTGTGGATTATATTAATGCCCATGGCACCAGTACGCCGGTCGGAGATACTCGCGAGTTAGAAGCATTGCGTCAGGTTTTTGGCGATAATATGCCCGCTGTCAGTTCAACGAAATCGTTAACCGGTCATGCCTTAGGCGGTGCCGGAGTTAATGAAGCGATTTATTCTATGTTGATGATGAAAGAACAATTCTTGTGTGCTTCTGCAAATATTACCCAGTTAGATCCTCAAGCGGAAGGGGTTCCTATTGTTCGAGAACGCCGCGATAATGTGCCATTGAAAACAGTGATGTCAAACAGTTTTGGTTTTGGCGGTACGAACGCAACGTTGATCTTCCAACAAATGGACGACTAAATTAACGCCAGGCGGGTGTTTTAGTAACCTCTGCTTTTTTCTTTTTTTTGATTATTATTTTCGCAGTTTCAATGTTATGTCTGCTGTTGACGCTAAATCACGTATTGAATTAAATAAGGTACAAAAACGGCTGCGCCGTGATGTGGGTCGTGCCATTGCTGATTATGACATGATCGCCGACGGTGACCGTGTGATGGTTTGTTTGTCAGGGGGCAAGGATTCCTATGCGATGCTTTCTATTTTGCATAATTTACAGCAAACCGCGCCGATTCATTTTGACTTGATAGCTGTTAATTTAGATCAGAAACAACCGGGTTTCCCAGAGCATGTTTTACCTGAGTATTTAAAGGGCTTAGGTGTACCTTTTGATATTATTGAGCGTGATACCTACAGTGTGGTGAAGGAGATTATTCCCGAAGGAAAAACGACCTGTGGGCTGTGTTCAAGATTGCGGCGTGGTACTTTGTATGGCTATGCGCAGGACAATCGAATCACTAAAATTGCTTTAGGACACCACCGTGATGACATCATTGAAACTTTTTTTCTGAATTTGTTTTATGGCGGTAAGTTAAAAGCTATGCCGCCAAAATTATTAAGTGATGATAAGAAAAATATGGTGATTCGGCCGATGGCCTATTGCCGCGAAAAAGATATCGCACGATTTGCACAAATGAAAGCGTATCCTATTATTCCGTGTAATCTGTGTGGCTCACAGGAAAATCTTCAACGTCAGGCTATGAAGGTGATGCTGCAAACTTGGGACCGGCAGTTTCCTGGGCGTCTTGAGAGTATTTTTACCGGGTTAAAAAACGTTGCGCCCTCGCAGCTGGCGGATACTGATTTATTTGATTTTGCTAATTTAGAACGTCAAGTCGAGTCAAGTTTCAAGGCCGGTGTCGCTGTTGAGCAGGCCGGTTTAGAGGTGCTGATGCAGTAGTGTGGCAGGCCATATTTTTCCAGTGCGTTGTGTGCAGCGAGTTCTCTAAAACGGAGGCGATAATTGATGTGTGATCAGGCTGGAATTTTTTCTTTATTTTAGGTATCATAGCGTCTGTTTAGGAGAGGTGGCTGAGTGGTCGAAAGCGGCGGTCTTGAAAACCGTTGAGGGTTTGTAGCCCTCCCAGGGTTCGAATCCCTGCCTCTCCGCCATTATATTCTTCTTATGTCCTTTGCTATTCAGATCAATTCAGCTGGTTTTCTTATTA
>DTSI01000024.1 GCA_012965425.1 Methylococcaceae bacterium | reverse complement strand
GTCATCAGTACAATTAACAAAAGCGCATTTACTGGCACAAGAGTGGATGCAGAATCATTCCTAAGATCTTATCTAAAGAACCCTCTTGGCGAATTGGTTATAACGTGGAGAATGCTTGGGCCGTGTGTTGTTTCTCTGAGACTGTGATAAGAGGTTTTTTTACTGTAGCTATTTGTAGTGACAGTAGAAGTTGTTAGTGAAAATTTACAATAAAACGTTTAGTTTCTGAACGATCAAAGGTATGGCTGATACACTTTTGTACTGGTAGGGTCATTAGATTCGCGGGCTCACCTTTTCCAGTCAATAGTAGGAATCTGGTTATTTAACAAGTCAGGTATAGCCCTCATTTTTTTCTTTCCTGCAATGTTGTTATTTTAGCAAAGCATATTGTTTAAATAGCTTAAAAGAAGGATTTATGAATAATTAATTTCCGCTTAATTTTTAAATAAATTACGGTTTTCAGCGTTTGATCTCTTGTATATGCAGCACTAACGATAAACCTGAATGATAGGTCTTGTTTTATTTTAGCTAATCAAGCTATATCTCAGTTATAGCTTTATGAGTGATGTAACGAAAACGTTGTTTAAGCAAAGAATTATACAATGGGTCGGCGAAATGAAAATTTATAAAAAAGTTAGCATGACCGCAGGGTTGCTGTTAGTTGTTATTGCCCTTCCGAGTCTGGGGGATCCGTATGAGGATTGTTATCATAACTGTGAGGTGACTCATAATTATCCTTATGAATATTTTAACTGGACTAAGGATTATCAATTATTAATACAGTGTCGCAAAAAATGTGATGAGGCCTTTCCCGCGCTAGCACAGAAGACAGAAAAGAAGAGCCAAGAAAAAAATAAAAAAAGCAGTTGGAGTGAATGGTGTTTTTGGTGTGATTAGTTCACTGCATTGGTTAATGCGTGATGGGTTTTGACTGATTATAATCTAAAAATAATCGGGTAATATGGAAATCCCACAGACATATTTGAGCTTATATTTAAGTGCAAACGAGCAGCGGAGGTCTCTGTTTATCACGGTGGTGGTTGCCTTGATTATTATCACGCCGTGGTGAGGTCTGTTTTTTCAATGCGGTTGTGACTGGCCAGAGTTCGGTCTGCATATGCGATGTAATATGCATCAGGCGAATTTAAAATAACCCTGCCCATGGTATGCCTCACTCACTAGAGGCTTGTTACCTATTGGAGTGGCAATGGTTGTTGCCGTTGTGGTTGTCACAGTATCTATTACTTACCTTGCTCCGCGTAGTCAGGTAGTGACTGTTTTTGCCGGCATTATGTTTGGTGTTGTTAGCTTTATCGTCGTTTTAGGCGGAGCGGCCATGTTTACCTTATTGCTGATTTGAATCAAATCAGGAGCTCTGCACAAGGTAGGAAAGGTGTTGCCGTAATCGTTCTGCTAACAATGAATCAACTTTGTGTCGGTAATTCTGCGGACTCAGTTTTTATCAGTACTCATTAAGGCTCAAATTTAAGTTAAAATAATGGCTGGTTAATTTTAAGTTGTAAATTATGAAAAAAGATATTCTCGACGCTGATTTTGAATCCTTTTCCTTTTCAGATGAAATTTTATCGGCGATTAAAAACATGGGGTTTGAAAACCCAACTGAGATTCAGATTAAAACAATACCTGCTGTGTTAGAAGGCAAAGATGTACTTGCGCGTGCTGATACAGGTTCTGGGAAAACGGCGGCTTTTGTATTGCCGTTACTCGATAATCTGAGTAATCAGAACGTTTATGCGCAAAAAGGGCGTAGTAAACGTTTTGATGCAAGTACCCGAGTGGCCAGTAATTGTGTGCAAATAGTGGTGCTGGTACCCACGCGGGAATTAGCCATTCAGGTGGCAGAAGTCTTTTCAACCGTTGCTGAAAATATTCACCCCACTATCAAGTGTTTAAGTGTTTATGGTGGCGTGAAGATTAATCCTCAAATGCAGGCATTACGAGCCGGTGTGGATGTCTTAGTGGCAACGCCTGGACGATTACTTGATTTAGTTGATCAAAAAGCGATTAAGTTTCACCAAGTGAAAGCTTTGGTGATCGATGAAGTGGATCGCTTAATGAAGGGTGATTTTCGGGAAGAGATCGAGCGACTCGGTAAATTATTACCGAATAAACGCCAGAATTTGATGTTTACGGCGACTTTTCCTGAAAGCATTACTTCGTTGGTTCGTGACGTCTTGAATGCACCTGAGATTATAAATATGGATGAGTTTGTTGATGAGTTGGAAATCGAGCAACGCGTCATTACCGTTAATCATCATCAAAAAAATGATCTTTTAGCACATTTATGTCGTGAAAATGATTGGCAACAGATTTTGGTCTTTTGTAGTGCCAAGCGGACCTGTGATAATTTAGTTAAAAAACTTGAGAAAAGAAGTATTGAAGCGGTGGCGATGCATTCGAATAAAGAACAATCCGTACGCATTGCGGCGCTTAAGAATTTTAAGGCTGGGGCGATTCGTATTTTGGTTGCTACAGATGTAGCCGCCCGCGGTATTGATATTGATCAATTACCGTGTGTTATAAATTATGATTTACCGCGCTCCCCCAATGATTACGTGCATCGAGTCGGGCGAACCGGACGAGCTGGCGAAAAGGGCCTGGTTATTTCTTTAATTTCACATCATGAATATCAGCATTTCTCAGTAATAGAGAAGCGCAATTCGCTTAACATAGAACGAGAAGAGATAGACGGCTTTGCGGTGGATGCCGTTGCCCCGCCGTTGCCGCGAAAGAGCCCAAAGATTAAAAAGATAAAGTTAACTAAAAAGCAAAAGATACAATCTAAAAGAGAGCAGGAGCCTGCTCAAGATTTAGTGGGCAACAGTCATCAGGACCAAGGTGAAACTGAACAAGTGGAGTCTACGGTCAATGCTCACATTTGGGGGAATCTTAAAAAGAAATCAACTTAGAATCGTCCCGTTGGTCTTTATTCGGGGTTTTGTCTGTGTGCGACAAATAATTTTTTGAGAGTATCTAGGGCTGATGGTTTGATCCGTTGTAAGTCTTTGAACCGTTAGGCTTAGCTGATTTTTTTACAATTATAAGTTGTTAGCTCTATTTTGTAGCCTCAAGATAGCCGTATTTAATAGTCAAGTGGGATTGATTTTAAGTCAATTCATCCATGATTATTTTTTGGAATTGCGAATTGGTTTCCAATGCTTTTGAATTTGCTTGAATGTTTCGTTGTGTGACGATTAAATTGATCATTTCGGTAGTCAGGTCAACGTTTGAACTTTCGAGACTACTGTTGCTGATTTTACCAAAGCCATTAGCGCCAGCGGCACCTATCTGCAGAGCACCGGTATCAGCTGTTTCGGTATACGAAGCATTGCCAATTTGTTGCAGACCATTATTATTTAGAAAGCTAGTCAGGGCAAGTTGTCCAGCAACGACTTTTTGGCCATTGGAATAATTCGCATGAATGGTTCCGGTATCGGTAATATTTAAGCTATTTAACATGCCTGAAGTAAATCCATTCTGTGAAAATGAACGCATGATAAAAGGTGTAGTGTACTGTGTCGTGTTTTCACTTAAATCAATCTCTAAATTTACCGGTTCTGATCCATTATTAAAATTAATGGTAGAAAATTGCATCGCTTCGTTAGGATAGCTAAATTTACCATCAGTAGCGTCAAATATAATTTCACCTTGTTCTAAATTATAAGGACTAAAAGTAAATAATGTATCAGAGATATTGCTAGTTTCATTACCATTTTCGTCAATATAGAAAGGTACTGCATCAGTGAAACCTAATTTTCCATCTGATATTAAAGCGCCTAAAGAGGGACTGACAGAAATTTCTAATTCCGCATGTTTGAAAACGTTTACAGATCGAGTATTAGGATTCCCTGTCTCTGAACTGGCAAGATTTACCTCTGTGACTGCAATTTTAGTAGGGTCGGCACTCGTGTTACCTTTAGCCTCGATAATAACAGAGCCTTTAGCTAAATAGGCGTTATAGGTTTGCGTGAAATCGGTATCTGCATTTAATTTATCTCTAACCAGTGTTGCAGTTTCAAGAGCTGTTTTTGTTGCGCTTGCGGTAAATGTAATTGTTTTTTCATTTCCATCTGGAGACAGACCTTGAATGGTTACGGCTACCGTATCACCTGATATTACAGCGGCCGTGTCAAATCCAGCCTGATCTGCTTGTAATATTGAACTACCATTGACTCTCTTAATTAATATATTGTTTTCAGCACCTGAGATGGCTTGATATTCCTGACTAAATTGAGGGTCATTGTTTAAGGCTAAAACCATCCCGGCGGTTGACTCAACAGCAGTTTCAGGTTTATCTGTTGTATATAAAACAATATGGTTATTGCCATTATCAAGCCCTTTTATCGTTACCGCTAAAGAGTCTCCCGCAGCCGGTGTTGTTGCCGCGGTTATTGAAAAGCTAGCATAACTTCCCATTGTACTGTCTTTTATTGCTTGTACTTGTGGTTCGGTTTTTACGCGTCCAATGTTATCCACCCATAGTTCGTTACCCTCTGTATCCTTTGCTTGCATTAATGCTGGACTTAACTCATTGTTACCGATGAACGTTTTAGTCATCCAACGATGAGTGGGGTCATTCTCAGTCGCTGAGCTTGATTTTATAAAGTAAATACTGGTTATATGGGCATTTCCTGCTGAATCATAGATATCAAACGTGGTTGATTCGTTATAAGTACTAGGGTCTTCTTTATTAAAGGGTACGTTTAAGATAGAGGCTGATGAGGGTAAATTTAAACCCGCCGTGATACGCGATGTAGCTGCTGGGTCAGCGGTTAGATCGGGCAGTTTCATCGTTTCCATTTGAGCCTGGTTAATGGAACCATCAGTATTTACCGCAAAGCTTTGTAAAAAGTTGCCGTTAGCGTCAACGACATAACGTTCATTCGTGACGCTAAAAGCTCCAGCTCGCGTGTAAATACGTTCTGTTGAATTAGGTTCGGGCTTTAAAGAGAAAAAGCCTTGTCCTTGAATGGAAAGATCTAACATATTGTTAGATGATCTAAGGCTACCCTGAGTAAATTGTTGCGTGGTACCTGTTGAGAAGGCACCTTGACCGACAATACTTGAAGGACTCTGACTCATAGAGGATGAATAGATATCACTGAAGGTCGCATGAGATTTTTTAAAACCAGTGGTATTAGCATTACTAATATTGTTATTAGTAACATCCAGTTTTGCAAAAGATGCGTTTAACCCTGTTAGTGATGTTCGAAAGGACATTGTTTCCCCTTATAGCTGTTTAACCGTCCACTAAGCGGTAAAATATTGCCGCTGAACACTGAAATCAATAATCTAAAGCTTATTTTCAGCCTCTATTGTTGTTAAGCATCATTTGTGCCAATGTTTTAAGTTTTTGAGGTAAGGCGTTCTGAATAAGGTTTTAAGTAGAGATTAATTGCAAGGGCGCTTTGTACACGTGGGGCGAAACTTCCTGTTGACTCATTGAAACTTAAGGCGTAAATATATTTGAAAGGTTAAATAGAGTGCTCTTTCGCTGCTAGCTATGGAGAGCGAATGCGGGACGAACCGAGGTGCCGTAGGCATTAATTGCCACGTCACTTTTGTTGCTTGCTTGGGCTCGGATGCCTAAAACAAGCTTTCGCAAAAACAGTGGCGCGTTTGTGTTTTTTAACGCAGTTAAAGGAACAGTCATAGTTGCCGATGAAAGTTGCAGATACATTTAATTAAAGGATTAAGTTAAGGGGTAGTGTTATGCCGGTTCATAGAGTGGTTGGAGGTTTAGTTGTACTGTTCCTGATATCGATGCCGAGTCGCGGACAAAGTGCAGTAATACCCCCCGATAAAATATTTGTAGCAGGAGAGTCACATTCTGAAAAAGTTAAAAAACTAGCAGAAGAATTAAAGCGTTTGAAGTTGGAAAATGAGTGGTTACGTCAGGATCTTGAAGCAATTATTGATCAAGTGGATGAATTAGATGATCTTAAAGCAGAAAATAAGGAATTACGCGATGAACTCGATGGCAATTATTCCCAAGTGTCTAAATCAGGAGCTTATGACGGTTCAAAGATGGTGGGTTTAATTAGGGATGGATTAGAACAAGTTATCAATGAAGCAGGTGTGCACGGGTTAAACAATACGGTTGGAGAAATAAGATTGGTTCTGCGTGAATTTAATGCCCGGGTTCAGCGAATGTGGGTCAGTCAGATAATGCATGGCAAAAATCCTTAAATGCTTAGGCGATTGCACTTAGGGATGAGAATATAAACAGGGGTTAGCAGGTTATAGAATCGTTCGAGTCTAAGCGGAGTGTTTGACAATGGATCTTTAGGTGTTTAATACGGGGGTTATCTTTTGCATTAGCAACGGTCTGTTTTGCAGTTTCTAAAATGAATTGTCATACGCTGTTTTGTTCTAATTATCAGTTATGTAATGAGCAATGATCGCAGTATCTATTATGACGTCTGTATATAGTCTACAGATACTTTGTCGTTAGTTTTAATGTTATTTTTTTAGGCGTATTATGATTGTTACATGAGCCATTTAATATTTTTAGTCTTTGTTTATTGGGAAGGAGTAACGGGAAAGTTTGAAGCAGAGAGATTCTACACAGGGGAGGCCATGAAGCGTACGGGTGAATTGCTGTACTAAAGATTAAAGCTAGTTATAGTTTAAATTGAAGATAGAGGAGTGCCAAGCCATGATTCAAGATACTATATTAAAAATAAACGCTCTGATTGAACAAGCAGATCGTCTAACGAGTGATCAGCGTCGTCAATTATTGGATTTAATCGCACAATTACAACGTGATATTCAGTTAATTGAAACTGTCGATCATGAACAAGCACAAAGTGTTGCCGTTTTAGCTAAGCTGACCAGTCATGAATATTTACGTGCCGAACAAAACCCAGAGCTTATTGCAATGGCTGAAAAAGGGTTAGCGTTGGCGATTGAAGATTATGAAGAATCTCATCCCAAGTTATATCAAACACTACAGTCCTTGTGCATTGCACTACGTGGTTTAGGGGTTTAGTTTTTTAATGTATAACGTTGTTTGAAAGGAGGCAGCTTGCAAGTCATCAGTTGACAGACAGTAAGTCTGTGTGAAAAGAAATTATAGAGAGCTTAATTAGCAGGAGAAAAAATGAAATTGATCACAGTGATTATTAAACCGTTTAAGTTAGATGATGTACGTGAAGCATTATCTGAAATTGGAGTGGCCGGTCTTACGGTTACAGAGGTCAAGGGCTTTGGTCGTCAGAAAGGGCATACGGAACTTTATCGGGGTGCCGAGTATGTCATTGATTTTCTTCCTAAAGTGAAAGTAGAAATAGCGGTTTCTGACGGAATTGTTGATGCTACCGTGAGTGCCTTAGTGGAAAGTGCCAGAACAGGGAAAATAGGCGATGGTAAAATTTTTGTGACGTCTTTAGAGCAAGTAATTCGTATTAGAACCGGTGAATCGGGTGCTGAGGCGATTTAAGGGTAATTTAAGTCTCATCCTTTAAGTGTTTTTCGCGCAAGCTGTCTTTTGACGGTTTTTTTATGATTGCAAACAACTGACCGTCAGGTTTATCTTAAGCTGACTCAAACGGTGTTAATTTGGCCTTGGGCTTGGTTGTTGCTTACATGAGCAGTGTTTGGCTACCATTGTTTTATAGCTTCTTATGATAAAATAACAGCTATTATTTAACCATTGAATACAAAGAAAATAAGTGACAGTTTTTTTATGAATTCTAACGATCAAGAAAAACAGGGTCTAATTATTTGTGGTTGTACTGGAACCACCCAAGAAAAAATTTTATCGTTGATTGCACAAGGTTTTGATCTAGATAAAATATCGAGTGCAACTGGCGCAACAACCGGTTGTGGGTCTTGTGATGCTGAAATTATGAATTTGATGGTTGAACACACAAAAACGATTTAATTAGAATGACTTATTGATAGCCTTTAAAACTTTCAGTAACCGTACCAAAATAATTTAAGGCGAATTGCGATGTCTGTTCGAATTAAAAAAGCAGCGTACGGTGGCTGTCCACATGATTGCCCTGATACCTGTGCAATGATTTATGAGGTTGAAAAGGGGAAGTTGGTTGGCGTTAAAGGTAATTCAATACACCCGATGATACGCGGTGGGCTGTGTGTAAAGTTGAAAGATTACGAAAAACGTCACTATTATCCCGATAGATTACTTTATCCACTACGTAGAACAGGTCCTAAAGGCAGTAAACAGTTTGAGCGTATTAGTTGGGATGAGGCGCTCGATGAAATAACAAGCCGCTAGAAAAGCATTATTGCGATCGAAGGCTCGCATGCGATTATGCCTAACAGTTATTTGGGCCTGTAATTCAGTGAGCATTAATTTACATCACTGGCATATTGTGCCCCTAAACTGGGTAGGGATGGCGCTTTAGCAATGGCGATGATCCATATTGAAGAATCTTTGATTGATCAGGCCTATGTTTGTGACCATACCTTAGGGTAGGCTGATCTCGTGGTATGTAGGCAAGATAAAAGCCCTGAATG
Organism: Methylococcaceae bacterium; assembly: GCA_012965425.1. GTDB lineage: Bacteria > Pseudomonadota > Gammaproteobacteria > Methylococcales > Methylomonadaceae > OPU3-GD-OMZ. Next base: position 8,431 of record DTSI01000024.1, on the reverse strand, counting down.
GGCAGAAGCAATTACCGGGGGTTCTGTTTTAGATATCGGTCAATTTGCCCGGGAGTATGGTGCAACAGTCATTCGTTTAGGTGTGGCTCTCGAACGGAGTTAAGGCGGCGGGGTGCAACGGGATACTCCTATTAAGTCGATGATGTGTTGGATACTAACCCCGTTACTCAGGCTTCTGAGATCGATGAGATTACTGCGGGTTTAAAACGTGATGACTTATTTATGTTTTCAGCAGAACACTTTATGTCGGATACGGCCATTTATGCGGGTATCGTTTTGCCGGCGTCGATGGGTGCTGAAAGGGAAGATGTTATTTTATCATGGGGACACCGTTACCTGATTTATAACGAGAAATGTATCGAGTCACCGGGGAAAGTTCTTCCTGGGAATGAGATTTTCCGGCGACTGGCTCGAAAAATTAATTACCGGGATGAAAATTTTGGGTGGTTAGATAGCGAGTGCTTAGAACATTATAGTGATTGGGATGCACCGGCTTGTGAGGGAATTGTTTTGATTATTTAAAAAAACACGGCTTTGCGCGATTCAATGTGGGTACTAGGGATAATGGTCCATTGCACAAGGAAGGTAATTTTCCAACATCGTCAGGGAAATTTTAATTCAAAATTGAAGGTGCGTTAAACTTGGTCGCCTCACCGTTTCGACAAATGTATGAAGGTTTTCAGTCAGGCGATTAAATATGTGTATTTAACGATCGAGGTGCTTTTCAGGGCGATGCTAAAATAACTGAAGATGTCGAAGCTGGAATTAATGTGGCGACATTAGGGTGCTCAATCAAGGGACCGTTAATTGTATGAGTTCTGTTGCGTTTGTAAATATGGGCATGCGCCGATCTTTTCAGATAACCTGGTTCAAGTGATTCTCATTGAGGCGGTTGTATGATTTTACTATTGGGTGTTACATTTTTTATCTAAGGGTGTATGGGAGTTATTAGACTATGGCAAGTGGTATTTTTGCAGTTCTTGATGACGTGGCGATACTGTTGGATGATGCTGCGCTAATGAGTAAGATGGCGGTAAAAAAACGGTGGGGTTGTTGGGCGATGACCTTGCGGTGAATACTGAGAAGGCGACTGATTTTCCCGCTTCACGTGAATTGCCCGTTATTTGGGTTATTACGAAAGGATTAGTCGTTAATAAATTAATTGTTTTACCCATTGTTTTTTTATTAAGTAGTTACTTGCCTGCCTGATTTGATTGTGCCGATATGACTAGGCGGTGGTGCCTATCTCAGTTATGAGGGCGCGGAAAAATTTTTTGAGTGGTTTTTGTTAGATAGAACAAAAGAAGATATTGCTGGCCAGTTATCGGAGGCTCAAGTGATTGTACAAACCGAAGCTGTAAAGATTAAAGCAGCAATACGGGCTGATTTTATTCTTTCGATTGAAATTATTGTTATCACCTTAGAAACAGTCATAGATCAGATTTTGCCTATCCAGATCATGGTTGTTAGTTTTATTGCTTTACTGGCAACAGTCGGTGTTTACGGTTTTGTCGCTTTGTTAGTTCGTCTGGATGATGTTGGTTCTTATTTGATAAAACGTTCGGTCTAATTAAAGGGTTTAGGGGCGCGTAGTTTGCGACTCAGTGGCGAAGCTTTGGTCGCCTCGTTGCCGAAAGTGATTCGAATATTAGCGGTTATTGGTGCTGTGGCTATGTTAGTGGTTGGGGGTGGCATGTTTGTACATAATATTGACGCTGTTCATTTTGTTTTAGCTTTTTTGCCGTCATTGTTAGCTGATTTGGTTTCAGGGTTGATTGTTGGAAGCGCTTTATTTCTGGGTTTACAAGTCTACAATCACAGTTAAGCCGGCGATTATCTAGTGTTTAATGTACGTGCTGCTTTGTTTTTGATAGGGCGTATATAATCCTTTTTTGGTCGCGAGAGGCTTTTAAGAATGTTTGAATAGATGCGAGTGAGTTGTTCTTTGAAATTACACTGTTATTTGGTGTAGACTTTCCCGCATTATGGATAAATCAATGAAGAATTTTTTAAAATTAGTCGCCCATAAGGTCGCTTTTGTCTGGCTGTTTGCTGTTATTATTTCTGGCTGTTCATCATCTAAGGTTAAGTCAATAGTTTCGCCGGGAGCTAACGAAAAAACGATCATCGAGGGCCTTCAGGCCGATGGGTCTGATGTTCAACCCGAGGACGTTAAAGTTGTTCCTAAGGTTAAGTCAGATGCTTTTAGTCATGAGTCTAAAGTTAAAAAGAAAGTTCAAAAGTCAGCAATTGGTAACTTAAACGATATGAGCAATGAACTTCAAGTAAAACAGGCAATGATTGAGGGATTTGATCCTGCGAGTCATAAGCCTAAAACTAAAGAAACAATAGCTGCTGAAAGAACTGTTACGAGTCATGAGAAAAATTATAAAGAAGCGACCGCTGTTCATTTAACGTTGGAAGGTACTGCGTTTAGAATTAAAGAGGCGGTCGGTGTTACCTTAAATCTTGAGGGCAATTTTGTTAAAGCTAAAGAAGTTTCAGCGATTAGCTCTATGGCTGATCCCAACGACCCTGTACTGAAAGAGGCAACAGGTATTGAATTAAACCTTACTGGGAATGCAGTTATTATGAAAGAGGCATTAGATGTTAGGCTAAACCTTGAGGGTAATGCAACGCAGGATTAAAGAAGACAAAAAATAGGAAAAAAGGTATGAATAGACTGTTAAAAATAATCGCGCTACTGATAGTGACTCTAGGAAATGCCCAAGCCGGGGTAACACATCGCATCAGTGGCACAATCAATGTTACCAAAGTAGCGGGGGATGAGGCCGTTAACATTCGCTGTGTTTTAATGGAGAAAAAGGGGGGGTCAGTTTTTCGGTATTTTGAAAAAAAGGTTGATGTTGTTTTGAATAGTGAAGGAGCATCGGTATGGAATCTTAGTTGGGAAGACCAACCCGAAAAATATGAACGGTATAGTTGTAAAGCATACTGTGTTGGTTGCACTGGTGATACTCAGTATACGAACATTCATACCTTTTAGCGTATAATGGGGCCTCAGAAATTATAATGGCAGTTAATAAACGTAATGATGCGCAGTATTATTTATACGGTATCGTATCAACTAACTATTGACCTGAATTGGAAAGCAAATAATGAGTGTATTGCCTAATTGTCCCAAGTGTGATTCTGCTTATACTTATGAAGATGGTGTTATGTATGTTTGTCCCGAATGTGCGCATGAATGGAGCGTAAATCATGACAACGATATTGTAAATGAGAGCTTGGTCGTTAAGGATTTTAACGGCAATACCCTTAATGATGGCGATACGGTTTCAGTGATTAAGGATCTCAAAGTAAAAGGTTCATCCTCTGTTGTTAAAGTTGGCACTAAAGTGAAAAATATTCGCTTGATTGAAAGTGATCACAATATTGGTTGTAAAATTGATGGTATTGGCGCGATGAAGTTAAAGTCTGAATTTGTTAAAAAAGTATAACGCTGGTTTGGCAGTGGTTTTGATCTAATTGTTTAGGTGCATCAAACGATAATGGGGCGGTTGTAAACTACCGCTGCCAGCCATGGAGAGCGAATGCGAAGGCTAGTAGTCCCCGGTAGGCGTAGGTGATTTTGGATACCCGTCGTGCATAGCGCCAGAGGGGATCTGGAATTACCTCCGAAACGCCTTCAAGTCATTTATGGTACTGTTACGGAGTCGGCCTCTAGTTTATAATGATGTGGCGCAGTGCACGAACGCGGGGCGAACTGAGGCGCCGTAGGCATTCATTGCTACGTCTTTTTTGCTGCTAGCTTGGGCTCGGATGCCCAACACATGTTTTCGTAAAAATAGTGGCGCGCTTGTATTTTTTGTGGCTGTTGAACTATTGTTATTTTCTTTTGTCGTATTTTTAGTGCGTGAGAAATACAGCATATTTTTTCTTTTTTACTACAACCTTCTGGCGAAGTATGCGCTTTTTCTAAAGCACCGATCACGTACTATAAAAGGGCGCATTCTTTGTTTATTCTGAATGCGTCCTTTTTTACATATCACCCAAGGCGTACAACTGACCTCGTAGCACGGTATTACCCCGCACCGTTTCTTTAGATTTCATCATGAGTTAAAAATAGTCTATAGCGTGTAGCTATTAGGTGATCCGGCGTTCACTATTGCTTTTGACTATCCAAGCGATAAAAGGGAATAGATGCCGTTTTATTTACGAAAATGAGAGTGTTGTTTTTGTTACTAACATGATGTTTGGAGTGTATTCGCAGTATTGACGGGTGTGCTAACATACTGGTCAAAAAAACAGAGTTTTAGCTTTTGCATTCGATTTTCTATGATACAGGCATTGATGATTTGCTTGGTAGACGGATTCATTTTACAACTATGAATAGAGGCGATTGCTAAGGACTCTCTTAAATACGCACTGAGAGGATGGCCGTAAAGAATTTCTGGTGGATATGGTAAGGTACTGCCGGTTTTTTTTATTCACTGAAGAAGACTTTGTTATTTTTCAAAGTTTTGGCTTTTGGAAATGTTAGCACTATTGGCGGAAGTCAACATCGAGTAAAAAAGTAGAATTAAGTTAAGTAAAGGTATCATGTCAGAAAATAAATATCAGGAATCTAACCAGGACCCGCTTCATGGCATTACATTGAAAATGATAGTTACTCAGTTAGTAGACTATTATGGTTGGGAAGCGTTAGCCGAGAACATTAATATTAATTGTTTTAAAAGCGATCCAAGTATTAAATCCAGTTTGAAATTTTTGCGTAAGATCCCGTGGGCAAGGGAAAAAGTTGAGCAACTTTATTTAAAAATGAGATGGTTAAGAGATAGTGGTATTAAACCGGTTAAAAAATAGAGCTTAATCTTTTAGTTTGAGTGTTTTTTAAACTTAATAAATTGTTAGACGTTGAGGTGTTAGGGGATTGTTATGGGATTAGGGTTGTTTGATAGATTGTTTGGCAACAAAATCACGTCCGAAATTGAGTATTGGGACAATGGTAAAAAGATGTATGAGGGGAGTTCTAGGTGGGGTAAGAGAGAAGGATTTTGGCATTGGTGGTTTTATGATGGCCAAAAGCAGGAAGAGGGGTTTTATAAAGGGGGGGTGAGCGATGGAATACGCATGCGGTGGTATGAAAATGGAAATAAGGAATATAAGATAGGTTTTCGAGAGGGTCATAATAATGGGCTATGGACCTATTGGTATGAGAATGGACAGAAGAAAAGTGAAGTTTTTTATATAGAAAATAAGAGACATGGCCCTTGGAGTTTTTGGTATGAAAATGGGCAAATGAAGCTAAAAGGAAGTTTCAAGGATAATAAGCGTGATGGGTTTTGGATGAGATGGTATAGCAGTGGACAGAAGAATGGAGAGGGAAATTATAAGGGCGGTCAATGGCACGGTTTTTGGACTTGGTGGCATGAAAATGGTCAGAAGATGAATTATGTAAAGTATAAAAATGGTAAACGAGATGGTGTTTCGGTTATGTGGGATGAGAATGGCGTACAACAAAGTGAACAAACCTATCAGAACGGAAAATTACTTGAGTAACTGTCCGGCCTTAATTTTTATAAGCATGGATGTGACGCATGTAGATTTAAAGAAGAGAGTATGGTTGTTGTTTTTGGTAATTCGAAGTGGAAACCCGCTTATGTTTTTTTTAGCTCTACAGTTTCGATAATACGGTTTTATCGGTCATATGAAAAATATTTTTTTACTAAGCGAGCCGTTCGTTGTGATTAATTCATGAAAAAGAGTCATTGTGTTTTTTTGTTATTTTTATTGATGGGGTGTGAGAGAGAAGTTACGACATTGTTAGATAAAGAGGGTTTGAAGTACGAGATTAATGAGAGGAAACCGTTTTCTGGAAGATATGTTGAATATTATGATAATGGACAAAAAAAGAAAGAAGGGTCATACCGTCATGGGAAGGAGCAAGGGATTTGGGTTAGTTGGTATCTGAATGGACAAAAGGATGAGCAAACAGTTTATAAGCATTATATGCGCAATGGGGTGTGGGTCAAATGGTATGAGTCCGGTCAAAAAGGCAGAGAAATTCATTATCAAGACAATGAAAGAAATGGTCCAGATATTACTTGGTATGAAAACGGACAAATGTTCCATGCAACTCATTATAAGAATGGCGTGAAACATGGCCTTTGGACATTATGGTATGAAAATGGAGAAAAGAAAGAACAATTAATCTATAACAATGATAAGTTGAAAGAAATAATCCGTTATCACGGCGGTAAAAAAAATGGTCTTTGGACGCTCTGGTATGACAACGGCAACAAGAAAGAAGAAGGGCATTATAAGCATGGAAAGCGGGATAAGGTCTACAGTCAATGGTATGAAAGTGGTCGGTTAAAAGAGCAAGGTTTTTTTAAGGATTCAGTAAAAAATGGTCTCTGGATAACATGGTATGAGAATGGAAATAAGAAACAGGAAGGAATATTTTTTAATGGTCAAATGGATGGACGGTGGTTTTTCTGGGATGAGGTTGGTTTGATCGAAAATATACAAATTTATAATCTAAGTGTATTGATAACTGACCGAGCGATTGATAAAGATTAATGAGACAGAGCTTAGTTCGCCTGATAAATAGGTGGTCTTGAGTGCTAAGGTGGGTTAAATGGTTGGTATTTATTAGGTGTTGAATCTTTATGTGCCAAAAATGAAGTATTTAGTTAATGATGGTAGGTTATAACGCAGTGAGAACAGTTGAAATTTCAAGTGAACCCGTTGAACTATATAAAATTCTTAAGTTTGAAGGGCTCACCGCTAGTGGTGCGGAAGCTAAAGAAGTCATTGCCGCTGGTCAGGTTTTAGTCAATGGTGAGATTGAAGTTAGAAAGCGTAAGAAAATAGTTTCGGGCGATGTTGTGTTGTTTGGTGAGGATGAAATTTATATACAAGTTTGTTGATAAGACAAACATCTAGCTTAAACAATGGATGATTTGGGGTCTTTTTTTGATCAAAAGAAATGAAAAATCATCTTTAGTCGTTTGTGGTTTTTTTTAGGCGTACTTTTGAGGTCTCTTTTCTAATAAAGTTGAACACTAAGTAAGCGGTACGCCTAAATAAGTTTATAATGAACAATTATATATTAATTAGGAGAGGGTGGTTATGAAGCTCAAGACAGCACTGGCAATCTTATGTATTTCGCTGTTGGCCATGTCAACAACGAGTCAGGCACAAAGTGCATTAGATAATAAATATTTCGAGCAACAGTTAGAAATTGATGAAAAGAAACGTATCAAACGAGCGGAAAAGAAAAAGAAACGCGCTGAATTAGCTGCTGCTGCTACCAAGGCTGCTACCAAGGCTCAAGCCGCCGACGCTCCAGTTGCTAAGCCTAAGGAATTGGTGAGTAAAGGTACTGGTAATGCACCAACAATGATGGGTGATTGTAAACAAATTCAGGCGCATTATAAGAAAATGTGTATGAGTAAAGGCGATATGATTCGTTGGATCAAATAAGTAATTTAACGAATGATAAGTTGGTTTTTTAGCTGATAAAAAAGAGAAATATTCACGAAGTGATTTGTAAGTTTCAACTTTAAATTACATTTAGTACTATATGCGGGTTTGGCGCCCGCCATATAGTTTTCTCTCTTAAGTGTGGGGCGTATTCTAACAATGGTTGGGGGTACGCCTTTTTTCATGCCTATGCTCATGTCAGTGTGGATTAGCAATATTGCGTTTAAGATCTATCCTTATTTTGTTAAATAAATAATCGAGGTGTAGGATGAATTTTGTTAGAAACGTTCCTTATGGTAGTAGCTTACTATTATTAACAGCCTGTGCGACTTTTAGTGATTGGAGGCCGACTATTGATCCCAATAATGATTCTCATGCAAATCGTATTGAGTGCGACTTGGGTGAATGTAAGTGATTGAGTATTAAGGCTTCAGGCAATGGGGCAGAGGAGACTGCCAAGGGTGCCGTTGTAGGGGGAGTATTAGGTGCTGTAGCTGGGGCTGCTATAGGTGCAATTTCAGGTAATGCAGGAAGTGGCGCGGCTAAACAAGGGTTTGAAATGGATGGCAGTTATAAAAAAGTTTTTAAAAAGTGCATGTAACATAGAGGGCATACCGTACTGAATTAGGTTTTTGGAGATTCTGTTTTTTAGAAAAACATACGGCGGTTTTAAGATAATACCAACACCTATTTAAAATCAGATGTTGGCATTATTCTCATGAATATTTATATAGAAAGGCGTATAGGTTGCTTAAATGCGCGTGGTGTGTATTTAGCTTACGCTTGACTGGCGAGATAATCGTCGTAGGTGCCTTTAAAGTCAACAATACCTTCGGGGGTGAATTCGAGTATGCGTGTTGCTAGTGAGGAGACAAATTCACGATCATGGCTTACAAAAAATAATGTTCCCGGATAATTATCCAATGCCAGATTAAGTGATTCAATGGATTCCATGTCTAAATGATTAGTCGGTTCATCC
>DTSI01000023.1 GCA_012965425.1 Methylococcaceae bacterium | reverse complement strand
AGATGCTCATAACATCTCCTGTTAGGAGGCTTAATTCACTGTACCACTACAATAAGGCGTATTCTGACTATTGTTTGAAACGCCCTATATTTGCTAGACCAGCCCAAGCTTCATAAAATATCTTTTCTCATATTCAATTGGTGACAGCACATCATTACTGCCATGCTTGCGAACAGGATTGTAAAACATCACGACATATTCAAATACATCATGCCATCTAGATCTCTAGTTGTATATAACTTGCGCTTGATTCGTTTTTTTACCGGTTTTACGTATACCGTATTTAAGTAAATTAGTTCGACTTAACTAACAGTCCCTCTTGGTATGTTTCGGTGGTCACAATATTGCCTTCTTTACCCCAATCAGTCCAAAGCCCATCTTTCTTATTATTCTTATAGTGTCCTTCATACCGCTTCTGTCCATTTTCATACCACCGAGTCCAGAGTCCTTCTAATTCACCGTTGTTATAGTTTATTGTTTCCTTTTGCTTTCCACTCTCATACCAGGAAGTCCAAAGTCCATATTTGTTATCTTTCTTATAGTTGCCTTCCGATTTCTTCTCTCCATTCACATACCATTGGGTCCTCAGCCCATCTCTCTCACCCTGTTTAAGGTTTACTTCTTCCTCTAGCTGACCCTTTTCATTCCACTTGGTCAAAAGTCCTTCCCCCTTTCCATTTTTCCAGTTTCCTTCCACTTCCTTCTGGCCATTCTGATACCAACCTGTCCATAGCCCGTCTTCCTTTCCATTCTTATAGTTTACTTCCCAGCCCTTTTGTCCACGCTCATACCAACTGGTCAAAAGTCCGTCTTGTACTCCATCGCTATAATGTCGGACTGTTTTCTTTCGTTTATTCAAATACCATTCCGTAGAAATCCCACTTAACTTTCCATTCTCATAGTGTTCCTTTAACTTCTTCAATCCATTTTCATAACGCTTAATCAACTTACCGGTAAACGGTATTTCAGATTTAATCTCATACTTAACACCCTCTCTATCTTGTAATTCTGAAACTTCCTTTTCCATACACCCTGCTAGAAACAGTAGTGATGTCAGTATTAAAATTATCTTCTTCATTCCTCAATCCTTAAATCAATTTCACTTAAACAACTATCTTAAACTTTACACCCAAACCTCTTTTTCATTCAACAAGCCCTCCTTGCTTATAGTTTTCCTCTCTCACCCTCTGACCGTTCTCATACCACTCCATCCGAAGTTCATCCTTCTTATCATCTTGATAGTTTATTTCAAACGCCTTCTGCCCATTCTTATCCCAAGTGATCCAAAGTCCTACTTCATTTCCATTCCTAAGATATCCTTCTTTCCTCTTCTGACCATTTTTGTACCATTCAGTCCAAAGACCTGCTTCCATTCCACCCTTCCAATTAGATCTCAACGCCTTCTGTCCATTCTTATACCAGTCCGTATAAAGTCCATTCAGTTGTCCATTCTTATAGTGTCCTTCTGACTGCTTTTGTCCATTTTCATAATACTCAACAAGGTTACCTGTATATGGTCTTTCAGAACCAACCTCATACTTGACACCGCCTCTATCTTGTAATGAGTAAACCTTTTTTACTGATAAGCACCCTGTTAGCAGTAGTAGTGATGTGAGCATTAAAAAAGTATTTCTCATTCCTTAACCTTTTATTCAGTTTCACTTAATGAACCCATACATATCTTATAACCATGATCGACTCAGCACAGTTAACCTATACAAAATTATTTAATACTTACTCCACCAATTTGATAGCAATCTATATAAAAAATGAATACTGTAATAAGCAATCAAACTTGTCACCGATAAAACAATCCATGCTTCTAAATGTATCAGTTCTATTCCATACCCACCATCAATCGAGGTAATAACATTTTCATCAAAGGGTAAAAATAAACTGAGTGGTATTTCTGTCCAAAAACCATTTTTTAACCACCGTGAGGTTTGATAAACCAATATTCCTATTGAACCCAAAAAGAAACAGACCCACCCAATAAATAATGGAAACCCCACAAACCACCAAGTCATCCCCTCTAATAACTTTTTGACCCCATCACTCAACTGCTTTTCTTGACTCACATCACGCCCTATCACTTTGTATATTCTTCAACTCCACCATTCTCTAAATACCAAGTGGTTACTCCAATTTTTTGCCCATCTTTGTATTCTGATTTCATTTTAACTTCACCCCCCTCATAGAAGGTTTGAACAAATCCGTCTAACTTGCCTTCCTTATAATTTTCTGTCCTATGTGCCCAACCGCCATTTACCGAATACATCGTAAGCAATCCATGCAACATGCCATCTTTGTAGTTCTCTTCATATTGCATTTGACCATCTTCACCCCATACCGTTAAAAGACCTTCTAACTTACCGTCCCTATAGAAACCTTCTTCTTTCTTTTCATCATTCTCATAGTACTCAGTAACCAGTCCATTTTTCTGACTTCTCACTTTGTTGCCCTCTGTGCTTTTTATTCACTTCACAAATTGATAAACATAAGACCGAATTACATTTCAACTGTAATTTTATCTTTGTCATTCCAAAATCATGGTCTTACTTTATATCAATCCCTAATACTCAGTATCATTGAGACTCACTTACTATAAAAAAATCATCACAATCACAAACAAGAAAAAGCGCCTATAATCCTTTATGGAATAAACCCTTTCGACCACCATAGCATCAACGACAAAAATGCGCACCTCAACCAATTTCAGAATGCACCGCACCTCATTTATAATGAACCACCTGAACCACCCATCTAAGAACATTGTCTTACGTTAATTACTCCTATCTCTTAAGTGCTAAAGCATTGTGTGACTCATGCGGTCGCCGGTAATTATACCCAATCATCTAACTAGCCGTTATTTCTCACGGGTGTCAATGCTTGAAACAGGTTTCACTCAAAACCTCATTTCTATAGCTTCGATTAAATCGCTAACGAAAAAGCAGACGATACCGATTGACTAGCTTCCCTTAATATAAGCACGCTTTTTAGGTGATCTTTATCTGTAATTGATAGAAGTCATACATAGCGATGAGCGACCACTTTCAACATCAAACTGTAGAGAATGTGTTTATGCAACTTGTAATATTTTGCATCAAATAGTACATCTTCGATTAACACTAGTAATTTATAGTGCCCATTGAAATCCCCAAATAAACTATTTCAAGACAAAAAAAAATAATTTCCAGTTAGCAGTTGTCTAATCATTTTTCGTATGACGATCAGAGGCAAACGATGCTAAGAATAATTGATATAGGGATTGAAAATGCCACTGCCTTTTGTATTTTAGGACAGATAACAAAAGCTGATATGTCTATTGTACTTTCAAATGCGAAAGAAAAGACTGAGCGTTATGGGAATATTATCATTTATGAAGAAATACAGGGTTTCCAAGGAATTGAATTTTCCGCTATTATCGAAGAATTTAAATATTTGTTTAATATCGGCATATCAAATATCTCAAAGGTTGCCGTTGTAACAGACAAAAAATGGATAATGAAAGTCACCAGTCTTGAAGCCAAAATTTTTAGAAATATTGAAATAAGGTACTTTCGACTCAATGAAAAATCACTAGCCATTGAATTTCTAAAAAATGCTTAACCAACGTCCCTTTTCCACAATTTCTGTGGATAACCTTGAGGACAACTTGGTTAAACTAGAGCTAAGTTATTGCTCGACTTAAAGTCTTTGCAGGTCTGACCATTTTTTATACAATCAACTATTGAGCAAGGAAGTTACCTGATCAACATTTTATCTTTTACGAAAGGCCTTAACTTTTCTCTGATCATGTTCTCAGAAGCCGTGTCAATTAACGAATATTAATACGGTGCATAAGTGGACTTGTTAACGGAAAGATCAGGACAACTGCATTGGATTGCTGGTGCATCCATATGCTTTGCAAAAACTGACATCTGGACAGACATATATTTTTCCATCGCTACTCAAAACATAAAACCTCCTAAAATTAATTAAGCTATAGCGGAGAGCTGACCTGTACTTGTGCTAAAATTCCTGAACACCCTAAGCATCGCCACCATCTTGCTATTAACGATAAAGTACTACAGTGGTTTAGTCGTTACTCAAGATACAGAGATAAAACCAATCAACACATCTAATGTTTGAGTTGTTTTTTATACGTAAAAGTATTTTATGCTAAGTCTTGAGGTCCAAATAATTTTTTGAGTAGATGAAGCGTTAAAGGCATGACTGAGATAATTGACTATAAAACATTATTAATGGTTGGAAGACAACAGTTTGAAGCACAGCGCTTTTTATTTGTTTTTTTAGAGGCAACGTTACCTGATAATCATAATGATGAAGATAAACAGCGTTTTGAATCCGGTCATAGCGGTGAACTAACACCTATTATGTGTGTCGATAAAAATTTACAAGAATTAACAGATTTTCCTGATTTAGTCGCTGAGTCAAAACAAATGAATCAAGATTGGAATATTGTTTTAATTGCATGCCTTTCCGAAAAAAAGGGTCTTCCTACGACAACCGAGAAGGTAGAACAGTCACTCAAAATGATGGTTCAAGCTGTTCATGACGGCAGTGCTTTTTCAAAATTTTTAGCCTTTGACAAGCAGGGTGTTTTATTAAGTTTTTCCTGATCGCAACGTAAAAACTTTAACCACAACGGTCCCATCTATTTCATTAAGACGTTTCTGAGGTAGACTGATTAATAGCAAGTCAGGAACATTGACAAACTGACCATCATTATCCGATGAAAACCCATCTTAAAAACTTATTTCACCCACACCCTTGTTTACCGTCTAACTCAGGGCCTAAGCCTAAATCATAAAGATATCGGAACGCTTAGCGACTGGGGTTACCCCAATATTCATCGTCTCCCAGACCCGCCTTTTATCAACAATCTCATCAAGTCTGGGTTTTGATTAGAGTCATCATCGTCGAAATAACGCTCTGCCTGTACTAACTCTCATGGCAAAATAAGACCTACCGCTGTAGCAACAGCTCCTTTTAGAAATATTCGGCTTGAAATCATACTGATTCTCCTTCGTTTGCCCCCTCTAACAAGGGGCGAGAACCCTGAGAAGATAAGCAGTGTAATCCCCCCATAAATAACCGAAGTTAAAAGTAGAGGTTAAGCTACATTCAGTAATTGTCTTGGCGGTATGCCTC
>DTSI01000022.1:16237-17323 GCA_012965425.1 Methylococcaceae bacterium | reverse complement strand
GTTTTGGGCATCCGAGCCCAAGCCAGCGGCAAAAATGACGTGGCAATTAATGCCTACGACGGGTATCCATAATGGCCTACGCCGACCGTGGACTCTCTGCCCTCGCGTTCGCTGTCCATGGCTGGCAGCAAATGCACCTACTAGAATGTAACCGTAACGGGGTCCACACAGTCCAGTACTTCAACCAAGAGATGCAACCTCATATGGTGATTTCGGTTATGGGAATAGATTGCTATGATTTGTAGTAAATAATCTTTGTTTTAGGGATTAGATAACACAATGAAAATGCTAGAGAAGTTATCTTTTACTTTCTAATAATTAACAATGACTGTGGCGTATTAATCGATGGGTTATCAAAAAAACACTCGGATTTAAGACACTTTCTGAGTTCCAGATAAGTTATAAATCTAACATGCAAATAGAACAAGTAATAGCTATCATAAAAGCATTATATGATGGAATAAATCCTTATACAGGGGAACAATACCCACCGGAATGCCCGTACCAAGTGGCAGATGCCGTAAGAGCATTGGTTGTGGCTATAGCATCATTAGAAAAACAGCTAAAAACTTTCACCCAACAACGTTGCTCGCCTAACATTGCTAGACCCTTGGTGTGAAGAACAGGACTGTTAACGCCTTAACACTGGTGATGCAGAAACACCGGTAAATGCAATATCAAAAGTACACCGTAGAACAGTCGGTGCCATCAAAGCGAGGCTATTCAAGCACGGTAGAGTTAATAATCGTTAGTCCATGCTTTAGCTGATCTAAAGCAGTAATGGACTGTTCTACAATTTACAAAATATATTCTCAAAACACTGGGAATCAATGTCACCCATAAAAAACACCCATCAGAGAGGAAAATTCCAGATTTTAATCCCGGTTTTCAACAATCATGCAAATGAACTGTTGTTAAGATTAGGCGTCTACTTTTTATGTGCGTGAGCACCATCCATAGCATAATTCCCCCCACGGTTTATGGGTGCGGTTCTAGCCATGACAGCCACGCACAAGAAAGGGTGTATTTAATTTGTTTGTTTCCTTCCGTATTGAGTGCACCCTTTCGATTATCATAGTCTCAAAA